>CAYOHU010000006.1:0-13006 GCA_964403845.1 uncultured Acetatifactor sp. | reverse complement strand
AGATGGGCATGAATCCGATGATGAACGGCATGAACATGGGAATGCCGCAGATGGGAGCACCTCAGAAGAATATGCAGAACGTGAATATTCAGCCTGCCCAGTTCCAAAATTTTGCCGGTGATATGGGAAATAATGCAGGGGGAGAAAATATAGGCATTATCATGGATGTGCCCCTTGAGGTTACGGTTGAACTCGGTCGAACCAGTAAATCCATCTCTGAGATTCTTGATTTTGCACCGGGAACGATTATCGAGTTGGATCGAATCGCCGGTGAGCCAATAGATGTTTTGGTAAACGGAAAATTTGTTGCCAAAGGGGAAGTTGTAGTAATTGAAGAAAGCTTTGGCGTAAGAGTAACAGAAATTATTAAATAAACGGAGGATAAGGTTATGGCAAAGAATATCTTAATATGTGATGATGCTGCTTTTATGAGGATGATGATCAAGGATATCCTTACCAAAAACGGGTATAATGTTGCCGGTGAGGCTGAAAATGGTCAGAAGGCTGTAGAAAAGTATAAGGAATTAAATCCTGATCTTGTACTTATGGACATCACAATGCCGGAGATGGATGGAATTCAGGCACTGAAGGAGATAAAAAAATTGGACGGAAGTGCGCTTATTATTATGTGCTCTGCAATGGGACAGCAGGCTATGGTTATTGAATCCATTCAGGCAGGAGCAAAGGACTTCATTGTAAAACCGTTTCAGGCAGAGCGAGTTATTGAGGCAGTGAAGAAGGTAGTGGGTTAATGTCAGTTTTACTGACCGGTAGAAGCGATAGTTACACACAGTTTATTACTGTGTTGCTGGTCTTTGTACTGGTGCTTGGTATGACTGCGGTGGTTACAAAATGGCTGGCCAATTATCAAAGACAGCAAGGCAAAAATTGCAATATTGAAGTACTTGAGACAACTCGCATCAGTAATAACAAGTATATTCAACTGGTGAGGATTGGTCAGACTTATATGGCAATTGCGGTATGTAAGGACACTGTGACTCTGCTATGTGAAGTTTCGAAGGAACAGTTGACGGAGGTCACAGGTACAGGCAGTAGCTTTAAGGATTTGTTTGATAAGATTGTGAAAAAAGATTCCAGTGATATGAGCGAACCGAAGGAATAAGTACATATGAAGAGAAAGAAGTTTGCTGGAAAACAAATTACAATGATAATATGCCTGCTGGTTACGGTAGGCATATTATGTGTTTTAAGAGGAATACCTGTGCAGGCAGCGGAGCGGCATTTGACGGGAGAGACAGAAATCTCAACCGTGCATAATCCGGCCGGTACGGCGGAGACTCCGGAAGATTTAATGCAGGTCAATACAGAAAATGTGGTGAGTATCACCTATAATGATTGGAATGGTGAACTGAATGCATCACTTAGAATATTGATTATTCTGACCCTGATTGCATTGGCGCCTACGCTGCTCATTATGATGACATCCTTCACTAGGATTATCATAGTACTGCATTTTACACGTTCGGCATTGAATACGCAAACAGCACCGCCGAACCAGATTTTAATCGGGTTGGCCTTGATTCTTACCTTCTTTATTATGGAACCAACAATTACACGGGTGTATGAGGAAGCGATTGTACCGTTGGAGAATGGGGAGATAATGCAGGAGGAGGCCTTCGAAAAAGGAATGACTCCGTTGAGAGAATTTATGTATCCTCAGACGCAATTAAAGGATGTAGAGCTGTTTATGGATATTTCCGGACAGGAGTGGGACGGAAATATTGAATCCATTCCCAATGCTGTGTTGGTTCCGAGTTTTATGATTAGTGAGCTACGCACTGCATTTTGGATCGGATTCCTGATATTCATTCCGTTTATCGTGATTGATATGGTGATTGCATCGACCCTGATGAGTATGGGTATGATGATGCTGCCACCGACCACGATTTCGATGCCTTTTAAGATATTATTGTTTGTGCTGGCGGATGGATGGGCGTTGATTATCGGGAATCTGGTACAAACGTTTTATTGACGATGGAGGACGTATAGACAGGAGGTGGAAGTGTGACAATTGATGCGGTTGCAGATATAGCAAATGATGCGCTGTATGTCATTATAAAGGTAGCTTTGCCGGTGCTTTTGGTATCTCTGGTGGTAGGTCTTTTGGTCAGTATCTTTCAGACGGTGACTTCCATCCAGGAACAGACCCTTACGTTTGTTCCCAAGATAGTCTTTGTATTTTTGGCATTAATGCTGTTTGGACCGTGGATGATGCAACAAATGGTAGAGTATACCACACTTTTATGGTCCGAGTTTAGTCTCTATATCCACCGATAGCGGAGACTGACAGATGATAGAGTTATCTTTTTCAATTTATGATTTAGAATATTATCTGCTGATTCTCACAAGAGTTTCCTGCTTTGTGTTGGTAGCTCCTTTTTTCAGCATGACGAATACACCGGCGAGAGTCAGGATTGGGATTAGTATCTTTACGGCACTGTTGTTGTATCAGACGCTGTCTCCGGCGGATGCTGTGGTATATGATTCAGTGCTGCAATATGCGCTGATTGTATTGAAGGAAGCAATCGTAGGCTTGGTAATAGGTCTTGGAGCCAACGTCTGTACTGCTATTGTGAATTTCGCAGGTTCGATTGCGGATATGGAAACAGGGCTTTCCATGGTTACGCTGATGGATCCGGCCACGAAGGAGAACACCAGTATTACAGGTGTTTTTTACCAATATGTGGTAATGCTGATGTTGATTGCGACAGGGATGTACAGATATCTTTTTGGCGCATTGGCGGACACCTTTGTGCTGATTCCCGTTAACAAAGCAATGTTCAGGTCGGAGTCCATGCTGAACGCGGCAATCACTTTTATGAGTGACTATATTATGATAGGATTCCGGATTGTATTGCCTGTGTTTTGTGTTATCTTGATGTTAAATGCAATCCTTGGTGTGCTTGCAAAGGTTGCACCGCAGTTAAATATGTTTTCGGTTGGTATCCAGTTAAAAATTCTGGTGGGATTATCAGTTTTGTTCTTTACTGCGGGAATGCTTCCTCAAATATCGGATTTTATATTTGACGAAATGCAGCAGATGATAACCAACCTTGTAAGTTCCATGATGCCGTAAGCAGACGCAAGGGTTGTATTAGGAGTGGTTAAGTGATTCTGGAATATAATTTGCAATTTTTTGCAAAAGAAGGAATGGGCGGCGAGAAGACAGAACCCGCTACCGAGAAAAAGCTGCGAGATGCCAGAAGTGAAGGGCAGGTAGCCAAAAGCAGGGAAATTGCCAATGGTCTGGGAATTCTTGCACTGTTTCTTGTATTAAAAATATGGGTCGGAAACATGGGGAACCAGTTTTTGACGGTTTTTTCAGATATCTATAATCGTATTCCGCAGATGGTGACCTTTTGGCATGGGTTTATGCCGGAAAACGATACAAAGCTTGTCTTTCAGGAGCTGCTCCTGCAGACGGTTATTATCATGGCTCCTATTCTCTTGGTAGGGCTGTTGATCGCCTTCTTGAGTGATGTGGTTCAGGTTGGATGGAAGCCCACAAGCAAACCCATGCAACCTAAGCTCAGTAAATTGAATCCCGTATCGGGATTTCAACGCTTATTTTCTGTGAATTCCTTGGTGGAATTAATAAAATCAGTTGCCAAGATTGGTTTGATTATCTATATCTGCTACAGTTATTTAAAGGACAAATGGGTGCTGCTGTTTTCTCTTTATGATATGACGTTGTTGCAGGCGCTGCAGCTTGCGGCGGAGACGGTTACGGATCTGGGAATCAGGATTGCAATGGTATATATGGTAATTGCACTGGCAGATTTTGCTTATCAAAAGTTTAAATTCAGTCGGGATATGCGAATGACTAAGCAGGAAATTAAGGAAGAGTACAAACAGCAGGAAGGTGATCCACAGGTGAAGGGTAAGATTCGACAGAGGATGCGAGAAGCTTCACAACGGCGAATGATACAGAATCTGCCTCAGGCAGATGTGGTCATTACAAACCCTACGCACTATGCGGTTGCCATTAAGTATGAACCGGAGGTGGCAGATGCTCCCATTGTAATTGCAAAGGGAGAGGATTATCTTGCCGCGAAGATAAAAGAAATTGCAAAGGAAAATAAAATAGAAATTGTAGAGAATAAACCGTTGGCCCGTATGCTCTATGCGAATGTGGAGGTAGGGCAGGCAGTGCCGCCGGAGCTTTATCAGGCGGTGGCAGAGGTGTTGGCCTTTGTTTATCACTTACAAGGAAAAATATAAGAAAGGAGGGAATAACATATGCAGATGAAAAAAGCTGATTTGGGTGTGGCACTGTATTTGATGGCTGCTATTATCATGTTTATTGTGCCGATTTCCTCCTTCTTGCTGGATATTTTTTTGGCTATAAATATAAGTTTTGCGATGGTGATACTGTTTGTAGCGATGTTCAGCAAAGAAGTTTTGGATATGTCTTTTTTCCCTACCATGCTGTTGTTTACAACGATTTTCAGAATCGCGCTGAATACCTCATCCACCCGTTTGATCCTGAGAGACGGAGATGCCGGTAATGTAGTGCAAACCTTTGGAGAATTTGTAGGCGGCGGTGATCTGGTAATCGGAGTTATTGTTTTCCTGATTCTGATACTGATTCAGTTCATGGTTATCAATAAGGGTTCAGAACGAGTATCGGAGGTTACTGCAAGATTTACGTTGGATGCTATGCCCGGTAAACAGATGGCGATTGACGCCGACCTGAATACCGGATCTATCACAGAAGCAGAAGCAAGGAGACGCCGTGACAAGATTCAAGAGGAATCCAGCTTCTTTGGCTCCATGGATGGTGCCGTAAAGTATGTAAAGGGAGATGCTGTTGCAGGTCTGATTATTACGGTAATCAATATTGTGGGCGGTATCATCATGGGTGTGACCAGACAGGGACTTGACATTACGTCTGCATTAAATAAGTATGCGATTCTCACTATAGGAGATGGTCTGGTAAGCCAGATTCCCTCTCTACTGATTTCCTTATCCACAGGTATTCTGGTAACTAAGGGCAGCAAGGATGCCGATTTTGGAGAAACGCTGGTCAAGCAGCTTTTCGGGGTTCCAAAAGCACTATATCTTGTTGGTGCGATGATGTCGATTTTGGGTTTTGTAACGGAGTTAAATACTATTTTGTTCGTTGGAGTTGGTCTGATATTTATTATTGTGGGCAGAAATATTCAGGGAACAATTGAAACCTCACAGATTGAGCAGGAAGTGGATTCGGAAGAGGTTGCTGCGGAAGAAATCCGGCAACCGGAAAACGTGAACAGCCTATTACAGGTAGATCCCATTGAATTGGAATTTGGTTATGGTATCATTCCTCTCGCTGATGTGAGTCAGGGAGGAGATCTGCTTGACCGAGTGGTGATGATACGTAGGCAGATAGCCTTGGAATTAGGTACTGTGGTGCCTATTATCCGATTGAGGGATAACATTCAATTAAATCCGAATCAATATATTATTAAGATTAAAGGAATTCAGGTAAGTGAAGGGGAGATTCTTTTCGACCATTATATGGCTATGAATCCCGGATATGTAGAGGAAGAGATAACCGGAATTCCTACGTTTGAACCCTCCTTTCATCTGCCGGCCATCTGGATTACGGAAGGGCAGAGAGAACGTGCGGAAAGCTTGGGATACACGGTGGTAGATCCCCCGTCCATTATAGCCACACATTTGACGGAAATAATCCGTCAGTACATCTCAGAGCTTTTGACTCGTCAGGATGTAAGCAACCTGATCAATAACCTGAAAGAGACCAATCCCTCTCTTGTGGAAGATCTTGTGCCCAAGCTGCTGGGTTTGGGAGAAGTGCAGAAGGTACTGCAAAATCTGCTTAAGGAAGGAATCTCTATCAGAGATTTGTTGACAATCGCGGAGACACTGGCAGACTATGCTCCTACCACAAGAGATACCGATATCCTCACCGAATATGTAAGACAGAGCCTTAAAAGAGCAATCTCCACCAAGTATTTTCCGGCTCATGATACTACCAGTGTGGTGACTCTGGATCCGAAGGTAGAGCAGGAGATTATGGCAAGTGTAAAACAGACTGAGACGGGAGCGTTTTTGAATCTGGATCCTGCCAGGGCAAAGGCGATTCTTGACTCTGTGGGAAAGGAAGTAAAGAAGCTGGAGAATCTGGGTAAGAATCCCATTGTGATTACATCTCCGATTGTGCGGATGTATTTCAAACGGTTGACAGAGGACTACTATAAAGATTTGGTTGTGGTTTCCTATAATGAGGTCGAGTCTAATGTAGAATTACAATCAGTAGGGATGGTGACGGCATAATGATTATAAAGAAATTTCAGGGAAAGACAGAAGAAGAGGCAGTGGAAGCCGCAAAAAAAGAGTTGGGAAACGGCATCGTTATCATGAATGTGAAGAATGTCAAGCGAAAAGGAATATTTGCCTTTTTTTGCCCGGGAATGGTGGAGGTAACGGTTGCTCTGGAGGATGATAAAGATGTATTTGTAAAAAAACCGGGGGAGATAGCGTCTGTCTTGAAGGGAGGAAGTTCGACTGCTACCGGGAATAAAATCAGCCTTTCAGCCGGAGGTGTCGGAACGGACAATATTGAAAAGAAGCTGGACAGCTTGCAGATTTTATTGGAGAATCAGTTAAAGAAGCAGGAAGAAGAGAAGCTTGAGACTAACGGAAGTGCAGGAGGGGAGAAAAAGGAAACTTCGGTTGAGCCGGCGGCAGAGTCTGTTACAAAAGAACAGAATTCGGAGCAGGAGAAATTTATTCGCCTTCTGTATAATACCATGATTGACAATGAGGTTGATGAAAAATATGCGAACCAGATTCTTGCGGAAATTGAAAAAAACAAAAAGCCGAATCATCCGATGGATTATATTTTAGCCGGTGTATACCAGCGACTGATTTTGAAATGTGGAAAGACCGTAGGGATTACTCCTGCCGAAAATGGTCCTAAGGTGGTAGCATTTGTGGGACCTACCGGAGTAGGGAAGACCACTACAATTGCAAAAGTGGCAAGCAGATATGTGGTGGAGGAAAAGAAAAAGGTTGCATTGCTTACTGCAGATACGTATCGGATCGCAGCAGCAGAGCAACTTAGAACGTATGCCAATATTTTGGAGGTTCCTTTTCGTGTGATTTATACAGAAGAAGAAGTGAAGCAGGCGATTCAGGATTTTAAGGAATATGATTACATTTTTTTGGATACAACAGGTCATTCGCATCAGAATGAAGAGCAGATCACCAAAACAAAGGCATTTCTTGACACTGTAGGAGATGTGGCGCAAAAGGATGTTTTTTTAGTGTTGAGTGCCACCACGAAATACGAAGATTTGCTTAAAATAGCAAAAAATTATAAAACAATAACGGAATATCAACTGATTTTCACCAAACTTGATGAGACTACCACTGTCGGAAATCTGTTGAATGTAAAACTGTACACGGATGTACCAATTGCCTATGTTACCAATGGACAAAATGTGCCGAATGATATTGAGAAGTTCAATCCTCAGAAAATGGTAAAACAGTTATTAGGCGGTCACTGATCTTTGTGTACGAGGAGGATGAGATGGATCAGGCAGAACAATTACGAATACTTAAAGCAAATAATAGTTCCCGTCCACTGGCGCGAGTGATAACAGTTACCAGTGGTAAGGGTGGTGTTGGAAAATCAAATACAGCAATTAACCTTGCTATCCAGTTTCGGAAGCTGGGGAAACGTGTCATTATTCTGGATGCTGATTTTGGTCTGGCGAATATTGAAATTATGTTTGGAACAGTTCCAAAGCATAATTTATGTGACTTGATATATCAGAGAAAGAATATACGGGAAATCATTACCTGGGGACCTATGGAGGTCGGTTTTATCTCGGGAGGTTCGGGAATCGCAGGAATGTCTAACCTCAGTCGGGATTATCTGTCTTATATTGTGCAGAATCTGGCGGAGCTGGATGCCATTGCGGATATCATCATCGTTGATACGGGAGCCGGACTTGCGGATGCTGTTTTGGAGTTCCTGGTGGCCAGTGGAGAAATCCTGATGGTAACCACTCCGGAGCCTACATCCATTACGGATTCCTATTCCTTGCTTAAGGCATTGTACAGGCATCCGGGGTTTAAGGAAGATGTCACGAAGGTGAAGATGATCGCAAATCGTGTGGAAAAGGAATCAGAGGGACAGATGCTCTTTCAGAAATTGAACTCCGTAGTGGTAAGATATTTGAAGGTTCCTATGACATATTTGGGATGTATACCGTTGGATATGCAGCTATCCAAAGCAGTTATGCAGCAGATGCCCGTATCCTTACAAAATCCGGGTGCAAAATCCAGCATTGCGTTTGAAAGGGTAGCATATAAGCTTTTGGAAAAAGAGGAGGAGGAAAGACAGCCGAAACGTGGAATGGCTGCATTTTTCTCCCATATAGTGACAGGAAAATAGCAGGATTATTGGAAAATCAGGATATTAAGACGATATGGAGTGATGACGATGTTATCAAAATTTGTTGCAGTAGGTGATAAAATTGAATTGCAATCTGTAGACAGGGGAATAGAGGAACAGTCTGACAACTCTCAGAAAATGTATAATAGCACTGTACTGGATGTACTGTCCGAGGACACCATGGAGATTACAATGCCCATGGAACAGACGAAATTGATTCTTCTGCCGGTGGATAGTGAATATGATCTGGTTATCTATGGAGCAACAGGACTATATCAGTGCTTTGCCCGTATTATAGATCGATATAAGAGTAATAATGTTTATGTTTTGGTTGTTGAGCTGTCCAGCAATCTGCGAAAGTACCAACGAAGAGAATACTACCGGTTCTGCTGTGCACTTGAGATGTGCTCGAGAAATCTCGAGGAAGAGGAGGTACAGGCACTGGAGAATAAAGCACCGTATATGTTGCAGCCCGGGTTGCCCCTGAAACGCAGTATTATTGTGGATATCAGCGGAGGCGGCTTAAGGTTTATGTCTACGCAAATGTACGAACCGGGAAGTCTGATTTATTGCAGATATCATCTGATTACAGAGGGGGAGCGTAAGCTGTATGAGGTGGTCGGTAAGGTGCTTGCCGTCAAAGAATTGGGCAATCGCCCGGGTACTTACGAACATCGCGTCCAGTATTACAATCTGGATTATGTTACAAGAGAGAAAATTATCAAGTTTATTTTTGAAGAAGAGCGTAAGGAGCGAAAAAAGGAAAGATTAATGTAGGATGGTAGTAAAATGGCAAAAAAAATATTAGTAGTTGACGATTCTGCACTCATGAGAAGAGTGCTTTGTGATATAATCAATAGTGACAAGAGATTCCAGGTAGTTGCAAAAGCAACGAATGGTCTGGAAGCACTGGATTTGCTCAGCAGGAATACTTATGATGCTGTGGTTTTGGATGTGAATATGCCCAAGATGAATGGGCTGGAGCTTCTGAAGGAACTGCGGAAATTCAAGATTCCGGTGAGAGTAATGATGGCAAGTACAGATACCAGAGAAGGAGCAAAGATAACACTTGATGCTTTGGAACTGGGAGCCCTGGATTTCATACATAAGCCGATTAATGCAATTGATTGCCGCGAGGAAGACTTTAAGGAGAATATGCTTCGTATCCTTGCCGTGGTTGCGGACAGTAAACTACCTGTATTTGAGTCATACAGTAAGGTCCTGACGGAAAAAAAGACCACGGACAAGGTACTGGATATTGTTAAGAAGCATATCGTTGAGGTTCAGGGGGACAAGATTGTGGCGATCGCAAGCTCCACAGGCGGACCAAAGGCATTGCAGGCAGTGATACCCGGGCTTCCGGCAGAACTGGATGCTCCGGTACTGATTGTACAGCATATGCCGAAGGGCTTTACTGCATCCCTTGCAGAACGACTGAACAGTTTAAGCGAGGTTACGGTGAAGGAGGCAGAGGAAGGTGATGAATTGCAGAAGGGCTGTGTGTATTTGGCCAGAGGCGGTAGCCACATGAATGTGGTAAAAACCGGCAGTGGGAAGCAACTGATTCATTATTCTGATGAACCCAGCCGGGAAGGTGTGAAGCCCTGTGCCAATTATATGTATGAATCTTTGGCAAATTGTCGGTATGACAATATCATCTGTGTGGTTATGACCGGTATGGGTGCTGACGGAACAGAGGGTATCCGGAATCTGAAGAGTAAGAAAAATGTGCATGTCATAGCACAGGATCAGGAGAGCAGTACCGTCTACGGAATGCCTAAGAGTGTTGTTACGGCCGAGCTTTCCAATCAGGTGGTTCCTTTGGAACAGATTGCACAAGAGATTATTTTGCACGTTGGATTAGCAATCAAACGTTGAAGATGCCAAATGCGGCAGAATGGAGGATAAGATGGACGTTAGCCAATATCTTGAAATTTTCCTGGATGAAACCAAAGAACATTTACAGAATTTAAACACGCAGATTTTAAATCTGGAATCGGATTCTGAGAATATGGATACGATCAATGAAATCTTTCGTGCGGCACATTCCCTGAAGGGTATGGCAGGAACCATGGGTTATAAGAAAATGCAGAATCTGACTCATGATATGGAAAATGTATTTTCAGAGGTGCGCAATGGTAATATAAAGGTACAGCCTGAAATGATAGATGTACTTTTCAAGTGCCTTGATGCTTTGGAAGAATATAATAATAATATCCAGCAGACTGCGGACGAGGGCTCCAATGACAACGAAGCACTGATCAAGCAGCTGAATGATATTTTGAACGGTGCCAAGGGAGCACCGGCAGCTGTTGCATCGGAGGAAAAGAAGACAACAGCCAATACGAATGAGAGTACGGATTCCGCTGAGAAGTGGAACGATATTGTGCTGGATCAGAGCCAAATCCGTGTGATCAAGGAAGCTCAGAAATTGGGCAAGAAGGTCTACGGTATCAATGTTGTGGTGCAGGAGACATGTATTTTAAAGGCTGCAAGAGCATTTCTGGTATTTAAAGCGGTAGAAGAAAAGGGAGAGATTATTGTATCTGTTCCCAGCGCACAGGATGTAGAGGATGAAAAATTTGACAGAGATTTCACCTTGATTGTAATTTCTGACGGAACGGTCGAAGACGTGATAAAGTCTGCAGAGAACGTATCTGAAATTGCGCAGGTAACCGGAGCTGAGCTTGTTTTGGAGAAAACTAAAAATTACCAAGCTTCCGAGGAAGCCGTAGAGGCGGAGGAAAAGAGTCAGACGGTAGTCACAGAAAATGTGAAGCAGACGCCGGCAGCAAAACAGGCAGAGAAGAAGCAGACCCCCGGGAAACCGGTTGTGAATCGTACAGTCCGTGTTGATATTGAAAAGCTTGATGTACTGATGAATCTGGTAAGTGAGCTGATTATCGCGAAAAACTCGTTGGTGTCAGCATCCGGTCAGGAACAGGAAATGCACTCCGGTTTTAATGAGCAGATTGAATATTTGGAAAGTGTCACCACGAACTTGCATGAATCCGTGATGAAGGTTCGAATGGTGCCTATTGAGAGCGTTGTAAATAAATTCCCCCGTATGATTCGTGATCTTTCCAAGTCGTTGGGAAAAAAGATGGAATTATATATGACTGGTGAAGAGACAGAATTGGATCGTACCGTGGTGGATGAAATTGGTGATCCGTTAATGCATTTGTTGCGTAATGCGGCAGATCATGGTCTGGAGTCCGCTGAAAAACGTATTGAGAGAGGAAAGCCTGCGGTTGGTTCCATTTATCTGGATGCTTATCAGGATGGAAATAATGTAATAATCGAGGTTAGAGATGACGGAAACGGAATTGATGTAGAAGGTGTTAAGAATAAAGCAATCGAGAAGGGCGTCATTACCCCCGAACATGCAGCGAATATGACGGACAAAGAAATCATTGATCTGTTGTTCCTGCCGAGCTTTTCCACTGCAAAGAAGGTTACGGATGTTTCCGGACGAGGTGTAGGTTTGGATGTTGTAAAATCAAAGATTGAATCCTTGAGCGGTGAAGTTGAAGTAAAAACGCAGCTGGGTGTTGGCAGTACATGGATTATTCGTCTGCCTCTGACACTTGCTATCATTCAGGCACTGATGGTAGTTGTGGGCGGAGAAAAATATGCAATCTCTCTTGGCTCTATTCAGACAATTGAGGATATCAGACTTGATGAAATCAAACTGGTGCAGAACAAAGAGGTTATTAACTTACGAGGTAACGTTCTTCCCTTGATTCGTCTTTCAAATGTACTCGACATCGAAAGTACAAGAGGCGAGGATGAGAATCTGATTGTTGTTATTGTTAAGAAGGGGGATAAAATGGCAGGTCTGGTGATAGATGAACTGATCGGCCAGCAGGAAATCGTTATCAAGTCTCTTGGCAAATATATTAAACAGGCAAAATTCATCAGTGGTGCAACGATTCTCGGTGATGGTGAAATCGCATTAATCCTTGATGCGAATGCATTGATTTAAGGAAGGAGAGATAACGGTATGGATCAGCTTAGAGCATTAAATGAAATAAGTAGTGTAGAGGATGTAAAGAGTTCTGTTGAGTCAATTCAATATATAGTGATTCGTTTGGGTGAGGAGCAGTTCGGAATTGACATCCGTTACATTGACAATATTGTAAGAATGCAGAGTATTACAAGAGTACCTAAGGTGCCCGCTTATTTAAAGGGTGTCATCAATCTTCGAGGAGAAGTAATTCCTGTTATGAGTATCCGTATGAAGATGGGCCTGCCTGAGGATGAGATTACTAAGACGAGCAGAATTATCATTTTAAAGCTGGAGCAGCAGGGAAATGTAGGAATCATTGTCGATGAAGTGAAGGAGGTTGTGACACTGGAGGCAACTCAGATTGATAAGATGTCCTATGATTCCAAGGAAGGAACCACAAACTTTATTACGGGCGTGGGTAAACGAAATGATGAGTTGATTTCCCTACTGGACTTGAATTCGATTACTCTTGAAGAAAATGCGCAGTAAAAGGAGAATTCCTTATGAGTGAAATGAGCTTGGAACAGGTTTCTGAGAACTATTTGGATGTATTAAAGGAAATAGGAAAT
>CAYOHU010000005.1:0-21281 GCA_964403845.1 uncultured Acetatifactor sp. | reverse complement strand
CTCTAACAGCAGCTTTCCTAAAAGAACCTTGGTACGCTGACCGCCGGAAAGCTCCGTTACGTCGCGTTCCAGACCGATATCCAGCAGTCCCAGCGCGCGGCCTACCTCCTCCACCTTTGCATCTATCATGTAGAAGTCATGCATGGTAAGAAGGTCTTGAATCGTTCCCAAATCCTCCATATACATTTCCAGCTCTTCGGGAGATGCTTCCCCCATTTTGTCGCAGATTTCATTCATCTGCGCTTCCATCTCGAATAAAAAGTCAAATGCGGAAGCAAGCACATCACGGATGGTCTGTCCGGCAGAAAGTACGGTGTGCTGGTCGAGATACCCTACCCGCACATTCTTTGCCCATTCAATCTTACCCTCGTCAGGCATCAGTTTTCCGGTAATAATATTCATAAAAGTAGATTTTCCTTCGCCGTTGGCACCGATGAGCCCGATATGCTCTCCCTTTAACAGTCGAAAGGAAACGTCGTTGAAAATGGCGCGGTCCCCAAAGCCGTGGGTCAAGTGTTCGACATTTAATATACTCATATTTCCTCCTCTTGAAGTACATTTTGTTTCAAAAGAATGCATCACTATATTGCAGTATACCTTACTTCTATAGTGTTTGTCATCAGGAAACTTTGAGGAAAAACATTACACTGGATTTTTTAAAAAAATATGATAAGATAGGTGTACGATGACAGAGGGTGGGAAATACTATAGGAAAACAGAAAGGAAAGAACAAACTATTATGAAAAAATTATTTTTATTGCTGACGGTAGGAATACTGGCAGTGGGAACGACCTCCTGCGGCAGAGAGGATAATAATACGAATCAGACCACGGAGATGCAGACACCTGTTACGGAGGGAGCTTCCGCAGCGGAGTCCGGTCAGGCAACCGCGGAAGAGACAGCCTCTGCAAACGAAGAAGAGTCTGCCGGCATGGATGTGAGTGCAGGCTGGAGCGAGGAGATGACGGCAATCAGACAGGCTGTTGTAGATGCATTGGGAGAGAATTACTGGCCGGATACGCGGCTGGATCCGGAGATGGTGGAAGCAAACTTCGGAATTACTGCTGATATGTATGATGATTATATGGCGGAGATGCCTATGATCGGGACTCATGTGGATACTCTGTTGATTATCAAGGCAAAAGATGATAAGGTAGAGGCAGTGGAGGAAGCATTAAATGCCTATCGCGATTCGAAGGTGGAGAGTACCTTTGCATACCCTATGAATCTTGGAAAGCTTCAGGCATCCCGTATTCAGAGATATGGTAATTATGTATGCTTTGTCCAGCTTGGTGGTGACAATCTGGCTGACGAAAATATGACAGAAGAGGAGTCTCTTACCGGATGTCAGGAACAAAATGAACTTGCCCTGGAAGTGATAGGAAAGACAGTGCCAAACTAGCGGAGTGTAAAAATGGTATTTAGCAGTGTGTTGTTTTTATTTCGTTTTTTGCCCATCTTTATGATTTGCTATTACCTGGTTCCCGGGAGGATGAAAAATCTCATCCTCTTTGCAGGGAGCCTGTTTTTCTATGCCTGGGGAGAACCGGTGTATGTGGTGCTTATGCTGTTTTCCACGGTTTCAGACTATGTTCATGGGATATTGATTGACCGTTTTCGGGGAAAAAAAGCAGCTGCGTGGCTGCTCGTCTCCTCTGTGACGATCAATCTGTTACTGTTGGGCTTCTTTAAATATGCGGATTTTCTGATTCAGACATTCAACAGCGTGGCGGGAACTGCGATTCCGCTGCTTCAGCTGCCGTTGCCCATTGGTATTTCATTCTATACATTTCAGACCATGTCTTATTCCATAGATGTGTATCGCGGAGAGGCGAAGGTGCAGAAAAACATTCTGGACTTTGGTGTCTTTGTGACAATGTTCCCCCAGCTGATTGCCGGTCCCATCGTGAAATACACACAGGTGCAGGAAACCATGCACTATCGCCCCACGGATTGGAAGCAGATCAGCTATGGCACTAAGCGGTTTGTGACGGGCTTGGCAAAAAAGGTGCTTCTTGCAAATAATATAGGTGCTCTGTGGTCGGAAATCTCGGCCATGAATTATGGTGAGATGAGTGTGGTGACTGCTTGGATGGGAATTCTCGCCTATGCGTTTCAGATTTATTTTGATTTTTCGGGATATTCCGATATGGCAATCGGATTGGGAGCCTGTCTGGGCTTCAGATTTCCGGAAAACTTTAACTATCCCTACATTTCCGCTTCTGTTACCGAGTTTTGGCGAAGATGGCACATGACTCTCAGCGGATGGTTTCGAGAGTATGTCTATATCCCTCTGGGAGGAAATCGTAAGGGACGCGGCAGGCAGCTTCTGAATATTCTCATTGTATGGCTTCTCACGGGAATCTGGCATGGAGCGGGATTCAATTTTCTGTTCTGGGGATTGTGGTATGCCTTTTTCCTGATTATGGAGAAATTATTCTGGAGGAAGGTATTGAGGGTGCTGCCGAAAAGCTTTGGATGGCTGTATACGGCATTGGTGGTTATCATCGGCTGGGTTTTCTTCTCCGTGGAAAGCATCGATGGTGTAGCGGGGTTTCTGCAGGCTATGCTCGGTATGAACGGAGCCGGATTGTGGGATTCGCAGGGCTTGTTTCTGGGTGGTGAGTATCTGGCATTGTTTGTGATTGCTGTGATTGCCTCCACACCCATGGTGAAGCATTTTACAGACAGATTGGAGTATTCCCGCACAGGCTTTTCCATGGCGTTGTATCGTCTGGGAGAAAAGGTGATTCCGGTGCTGCTGTTGTATCTGTCGATTGCCTATATTGTAGATGCTTCGTATAATCCTTTTCTCTACTTTAGATTCTGACGGAGGGCACTATGAACGAGAAGCAAAACGCTATTGTTACAATTGCAATCATTGCCGCTATGCTGCTTACATTTACTGTGGCGGATCTGGTCACTGAGGACAGAAAATTCTCAGAATCGGAGAATCGTGTTCTGACTGCGAAGCCGGAGTTTTCCGGAGAGGCGCTGCTGGAGGGAAGCTATACAGAGGATTACGAGACCTATGTGACGGACCAGTTTGTGGGAAGGGATAAATGGATTGCATTGAAAACGGTGGTGGATATTTTCCTGCAAAAAAAGGAGATTAACGGTGTGTATCTGGGCGGGGACGGATATCTCATTGAACAGCATCTGCCCACGGATTATACGGAGGAAATGGAGCAGAACCGGTTGGAACAGCTGACGGAGCTGGTGGATAGATGGGATGCAGCCGTGATGCTGGTGCCGACAGCTGACAATATTCTTAGGGACAAAATGCCGACGAATGCGTTATACTATGATCAGAGTGCGTTTCTTGACAAGGTAAAGGAATCGGTGGGAGAAGCCCATTATGTGGATGTATCTCGTGTGCTGCAGGAGCATTCTGAGGAGGAGATTTATTACCGTACCGATCACCATTGGACCAGTCTGGGGGCTTTTTATGGCTATGATGCATGGAGACGGCAGGCAGGGAGATATCCCGTAATCAGAGACCCGGAGCGCAGGGAGAGGGTGTCGGAAACCTTTCTCGGAACATTGCACTCCCGTATCAATCTGCCTATGGAGGGGGAACCCATTGAGTATTTTTATGATACAGCGGAGAGACCGGTGACGGTTACCTACGATTTTGCTGTGACCACGGATTCCTTCTATGAGGAAAAGTACCTTGCCACCAAGAATCAGTACGGATTTTTTTTGGATGATAATCATGCCTTTGTGGAGATTCATACGAGCAACAGCAACGGCAAGGCGTTGTTTGTGATCAAGGATTCCTATGCTAACTGTATGATTCCGCTGCTGGCGCAGCATTATGAGAGGGTTTATGTGTTGGATTTGCGGTATTTCAACAGCAGATTATTTCCTTTTATGGAGCAATATGAGGCAGAGGGAGAGATGGATGTACTGGTGCTCTACAACTGCATCCATTTTTTGGAAGATTTTAAATATGTTGAGTAAACAAGAGCTGTTTGACGGCGAGAACAGATGAGGAGCGAGGTGGGCTTATGAAGGCAGTGGTATTTGATATGGATGGCGTATTATTCGATACGGAGAATCTGTGCAAATCCAGCTGGGACGTAATTGCACGGGAGCAGGGAGTGGATGACATGGAAGAGGTTTTCCTACAGTGTGTGGGACGGAATGCCAACGATACAAGAAGCCTTATGAAAAGCCATTACGGAGACAGGCTGGATTATGACAGCTTTCGGGAGAAAGCGTCGGAGTGGTTCTGGAAGGCAATTGAGGAGAGAGGCGTGCCTGTCAAAAAGGGTGTGAGAGAGCTTTTGGCGTATTTGCAGAAGGCAGGCTATCGGATCGGACTTGCATCCTCCACAAGAAGGGAGTCCATTCTGAAGCTGCTGACAGGGGCAGGCATTTCGGAATATTTTTCCGTCATTATCAGTGGTGATATGGTAGAACATTCCAAGCCCGACCCCAGGATTTTTCTGTTGGCCTGTGAAGGGCTGAAGGTGTCACCCGAGGAGACCTATGGGATAGAAGATTCTCCCAACGGTATCCGTGCCGTGCATGCTGCGGGAATGAAGCCCCTTATGGTGCCGGATCTGATTGCACCGGATACGGAGATGGAGGAGCTGAGCTTTCGAATCCTTCGGGATTTGTTGGAGGTGCAGGCGTTTTTGAGTGAAAAGAGTGTTGTTGACAGGTAGGACTGTTGACCGGCAGAAGGAGAAAGCATATGGCAAATTTAGGAATTCCGCAAAATACCATACAGATATTACAGAAGTACAATTTTAATTTTCAGAAGAAATTCGGACAGAACTTTTTGATAGACACCATGGTGCTTGACAGAATCATTTCCTCCGCGGAGATCACCAAGGAAGATTGTGTGCTGGAAATCGGACCGGGTATCGGTACCATGACACAGTATCTGGCGGAAAGTGCCGGAGAGGTAGTGGCAGTGGAAATTGACAAGGCATTGATTCCCATACTTGAGGATACCCTGTCTGCATATGATAACGTAACGGTAATCAATGATGATATTCTTAAGGTGGATATTAACAAAATTGTGGAAGAGAAAAATGGCGGAAAACCCATTAAGGTGGTTGCTAATTTACCTTATTACATAACTACGCCCATCATTATGGGATTATTTGAGAATCGTGTGCCCCTAAAGAGCATTACCATTATGGTGCAGAAGGAGGTGGCAGACCGTATGCAGGTCGGTCCGGGGACGAAGGACTATGGCGCGCTCTCTCTGGCGGTGCAGTATTACGCGAAGCCTGAGATTGTTGCAAACGTTCCCCCCAACTGCTTTATTCCGCGTCCCAATGTGGGCAGCGCTGTCATCCGTCTGACCAGATATGATGAGCCCCCGGTACAGGTGAAGGATGAGAAAAAAATGTTTGCCCTGATCCGTGCGTCCTTTAACCAGCGGCGCAAAACCCTGGTGAACGGTCTTACCAATGCCGCAGGCTTGCAGATTACCAAGGAACAGGTTTTGGAGGCTTTGGAGAGGATGGGGCTTCCGGCCACTGTGAGGGGAGAAACCTTCACATTAGAGCAATTTGCCAGTCTGAGCGATCTTTTGTAAGTCTGTCGGGTTGATTTGTTTTTGACAGGTCTATAGGTATATGGTACACTGAGAAAGAGTGGGGTAGTCTACTTATTAGTCAAATGAAATGAGATACCGGCAAAGGGAGCGAATTACCTTGGATAAGTACGAATATAAAGTAAGAGCGGATGAAATAAAAGAATTAATAGCGAAGGAAGAATATGTTCAGGCAGCAGAAATAGCTGATACCATCGATTGGCGTCGTGTCAAGAGTGTTATGATGCTGTGCACAATCAGTGACCTGTATAAAATCAATCGCAGATATGAGGATGCCAGAGATATGCTGCTGCTGGCATATGAAAGACGTCCCGGCGGAAGAACAATCTGTTATTCCCTGTGTGAGCTTTCTATCAAGATGGAAGAGTATGTGCAGGCGGTAGAATATTATAAGGAGTTCGTGCAGGTTGCACCGAAGGATTCCGGTCGCTATATCCTGCAATACAAATTATATGAGGCACAGGATGTAAGCCTTGAAGAGCGTATTGAAGTGCTGGAAGAGCTGAAAAAGCGGGATTATCGCGAGAAGTGGGCCTATGAGCTGGCTTACCTGTATCACAGAGTGGGACTTGCCACCAGATGTGTGGAAGAATGTGATGAGATGATTCTGTGGTTTGGCGACGGCAAGTATGTAGTGAAGGCTCTGGAGCTTAAAAAATTGCATGAGCCGCTGACACCGGCGCAGCAGGAAAAATATGATAATCGTTTTCGTACCGTGGAGCAGCAGGCAGTTTTGCAGAATGACAGGTCAAGCGAAGAAAACGTTGCGTCTGAGGAGGCAAATGCTCAGACCTTGGGGGATACCAGAATATATGCTCCCGTACAGCCGCAGCCCATACAGCAGGGTACAAAGGATGATATGGAAATCCATGTAAAAACCATGGATGTGGGAGAATATAATACCATCAATCTGCAGGCAGAGCTGGCAGCAGGCCTGAAGGAGGTATTGGAGGAAGAGACAATTCAGAATCCGATTACAAGATCTATTGTTGCTCCCATGATGGAGTCGGATACGGAGACGCTGGATTATCCCCAGATAGATGAGGTAAGTGAGGATGATCTGGAACCTGAGATTGAGGAGATAGAGAATTCAGAGGTATTTTTTGGTGAGACCGGCGAGATTATACCCTCACCTCAGGACGGACAAATATCTGCTGAGGGATGTTCAGTTGAAGAGGATTTGACGGAGCTGGTGGCAGATGAGGAAGCGAAGGCTGAAGCCGTTACCGAGGAAGGTGCGGTATCCGCTGCCGGACAGGCTGTGACAGATGTTACTGCGGAAATTGTTATGGAGCAGATGCGCCGGGAAGAGGCAGATGAAGGAAAGGCATCCCTGTGGAACACTGAGCCGCCCAAGGAGCTGGCAGGTGTACTGTCTCAGGAATCCGACGGACAGCTTAGTCTGGTAATGCCGGAAAAAGAGAATATTGAGAAACAGATTACCGGTCAGATGAGCATTGAGGATATCCTTGCGGAATGGGAACGTATGAAAAAGGAGAATGAGGAGAAGCGCAAGGAAGAGGTCAGAAGACATGTTCTCCGGCAGACGGGAACGATGTTTACGGAATTTGAGGCTGCCGTAAGAGATGGTTTGTTGGAGCAGTTAGAAAACGGCAGGATAGAGGACAGCGATGATGAGGAAGAGCCCATGAAAGAGGCTTCCGAAACAGCGGAAGAAACGACAGAGGAAAAGTCTGCGGAGGAACCCGAGAAAGAGGCTTCTGAAACAGCGGAAGAAACGACAGAGGAAGAGTCTGCGGAGGAACCCGAGGAAGAGCTCATGAAAGAGGCTTCCGAAACAGCGGAAGAAACGACAGAGGAAGAGTCTGCGGAGGAATCCGAGGAAGAGCCAGAGGAAGAGCCCGTGAAAGAGGCTTCTGAAACAGCGGAAGAAACGACAGAGGAAAAGTCTGCGGAGGAACGCGAGGAAGAACCCGAGGAAGAGCCCATGAAAGAGGCTTCCGAAACAGCGGAAGAAACGACCGAGGAAGAGTCTGCGGAAGTAGCAGAGGAAGCATCCCAACAGGAAACAGAATCTGAGACAATGGCTGTAAAACCGGAAGTAGTGCGGGACAAGGCAAAGGTTCGTGCATTAACCAGAGAAGAGAGAGAGCTTTATGCACCATATGTCCAGAGCAGAAGGGCGAGAGAGCAGCTGGTACAGGCTGTTGACAGTATCAGTCTGGCTGCCTACACCGGCAATATCATTATTACCGGTGAAGAAGGAATGGACACCATGACACTTGCGAAGAACATGATTCGTGAGGTGCAGATGGAGGACAGTAATTTTTCGGGGAAGGTTGCTAAGATTTCCGCAAATGCGTTAAATAAAAAAGAGGTAGCATCCATACTCAGGGATTTGAAGAACGGTGCTTTGATTATTCAGAAGGCATCAGAGCTGGATGCCAAGACTGCAGATGCGTTGAACAGGGCGCTACAACAGGAAAACGTAGGCATTATAGTGGTTCTGCTGGATACCGGAAAAGAAATGAATCGCTTTCTCTCAGAAAACGAAGCGCTGCACAGCTGTTTTACGGCGAGGATGGATGTGGAAGCGTTGAGCAATGATACATTGGTTGCGTTCGGCAGACAGTATGCAAAAGAGAAGGAGTATTTCATAGACGAGCTGGGAGTACTGGCATTGCACACCAGAATTGAAACAATGCAGACCAGTGATCATATTGTCACCGTTTTGGAGGTGAAGGAAATTGTGGATGGAGCGATTCGCCATGCAAACAGAAAGACCATAGGACATTTTTTTGATATTCTGTTTGCCAAGAGATATGATGAGGAAGATATGATTATATTGGGCGAAAAAGATTTTGTGTAACAGGGGGGCAAAACAGATGGGCAAGGAAAGACCGCAGGTGTTCATTTCCGAGGCAGATCAATACTTATTTGCACAGGGTACCCATTATGATATTTATAAGAAGCTTGGAGCACATTTGTCCGTGGAGGACGGTGTGGAAGGAACCTTCTTTGGAGTGTGGGCTCCGAATGCACTTCAGGTACATGTGGTGGGTTCCTTCAATGAGTGGAATGAGGCTTCTCATCCGATGAAGAAATTGGGTGAGGGTGGTATTTGGAGCGTGTTCATCCCCGAGGTGGGGGAAGACACCATGTATAAATTTTTGATTACTGCTCAGGATGGAAGAAAATTATACAAGGCAGATCCGTTTGCAAATTACGCAGAGTTCAGACCCGGTACGGCATCTATTGTTACGGATTTGGAGGACTTTGACTGGAAGGATCAGGCATGGCTTACTGCACGCGAGCAGAAGGATATGAATAAGGAGCCTATAGCGATTTATGAGTGTCATATAGGTTCTTTTATGAAGCATCCCGACGGAACGGAGGCAGGCTTTTACAATTATCGTCAATTTGCGGAAAGAATTGTGGAATATTTGAAGGAGATGCGTTATACCCATGTGGAGCTTATGGGAATCGCGGAGCATCCCTTTGACGGTTCCTGGGGATATCAGGTGACAGGATATTATGCACCAACCTCCCGCTATGGCAAACCAAAGGATTTTATGTATCTGGTGAATGAATTGCATAAAGCCGGAATCGGTGTGATTTTGGATTGGGTGCCGGCGCATTTTGCTACAGATGCCCATGGTCTTAGCGAGTTTGACGGTCAGTGCATTTATGAGCATCCCGATCCCCGTCTGGGAGAACACCCTGATTGGGGGACCAAAATATTTAATTATGGCAGGACAGAGGTGAAAAATTTCCTGATCGCAAATGCGTTGTTCTGGCTGAAGGAATTTCATGTGGATGGTATCCGGGTGGATGCGGTGGCATCCATGCTGTATTTGGATTACGGCAAGAAGGAGGGGCAGTGGCTGCCCAATATATATGGCGGCAACAAAAATTTGGAGGCTATTGAATTCTTCCGCCATTTGAACTCCGTGATTCGGGGAACCTATCCCGGCTTCCTTACCATTGCGGAGGAATCCACGGCATGGCCGAATGTAACCGGCGATATTGGTGAAGAGGGCTTCGGTGAGAGCGGTCTTGGATTTGCCTTTAAGTGGAATATGGGGTGGATGCATGATTTCTGTGAATATATGAAATTGGATCCCCTTTACAAAAAGGGTAATCATTACGCCATGACCTTTGCAATGAGCTATAATGAGAGTGAGAACTATATCCTTCCTCTTTCTCATGATGAGGTGGTGCATTTGAAATGTTCCATGGTGAACAAGATGCCCGGTTATCAGGTGGATAAATATGCAAGTCTGCGCGCCGGATATGCTTTTATGTTTGGACATTGCGGGAAAAAGCTATTGTTCATGGGACAGGATTTCGGTCAGGAGAGAGAGTGGAGCGAAGCCCGGGAGCTGGACTGGTTTCTGCTGGGAGAGAAAAACAATCGCGGCTTGCATACCTTTGTGAAGGAGCTGCTTGCAATATATCGGAAATACTCAGCATTGTACGAATTTGACAACTGTTGGAAAGGGTTTGAATGGATGAATGCAGATGATGCAGAGCGAAGCACCTATGCATTCGTTCGAAAAAATGCTGCTGACAGAAACAGTCTGCTCTTTGTGATAAACATGACACCTATGACTTGGGAAAATTACAGGGTCGGGGTGCCGAAAAAGAAGAAATATAAACTGATATTAAACAGTGACGAGGAACGCTTCGGCGGTTGGGGAAATGAAATCCCTGCTGAACTTGCAGCGGAGGCGGAACCGTATCATTATCACGATTATTCTGTTTCCTTTGATTTGCCTCCTTATACTGCGGCAGTGTACGTATTCTAAGGTGCTCAGAGTAGGGGCGGCGCAGAATTACAGAACAATGGTTAAGAATTACAGATTAGAAACCGAAATAAAAGGTAAGTGTGACGAGGGTCATGCTTGCCTTTTCACTTGAAGCAGAAATAACCTTTTCATTACAGGAATACAGAGGGAAGAACGTGAAAATAACATTTCAAGGTCCGGAAGCCCCGGAGATCGAAAACAGAAATATTACGAGACAAGGAAAAGAAAAGCCTGCCGTAAGAAGGTATTCTTACGGAGCAGCGTATGGTCGGGGGAATGACAGGAATTGGATTGCCGGCAACAGAACGACACAGGACAGGAGTAAAACGCTGACTGAGCTGCAGCTGGAAGCGGAAAATACAGATGTCGGAATACAGCAGGATTACAGAACGGTTATGGCGAATACACTGTCCGCAGAAGACTATGCCCAAATGGAAAAAGAGGGCTTTGATTTCTCCGCGATGGATCCGGAAGAAGCGGTGACAATTGTAGACAAAATAAAGGCTGAGCTTGCCCGCTCCGGACAGTATATTGCAGGATATACGGATGATCTGGATCAGGATACACTGGCTGCTGCATTGGGAAGTGAAACCCTGGCAAATGCGGTTGCAGAAAGCTTTCGGGAAGCCAACCTTCCCCTTACAGAGGAGAATATTGCGAAGGTAAAAAAAGCCTGGGATATGGCGAAGCAGCTGAGTACACCTTCAGAAGCCTCCTATCAGTATATGGTAGATCACGCAATGGAACCGGAGGTGTGGAATTTTTATCTGGCTCAGAGCAGCGTGTCTAAGGATTTTGGTGCCGAGCAGGGAAGCAGAGTGGGACAGCCTCGATTCTATGCGGAGGAGATTCAGGGATATTACACAGAGAGCGCGAAGCGTGATTCGGTTATAGATATGCAGCAGGAGATTGACAGACTTCTGGTGAGAGAGGGACTTGATGCAAACGAAGAGAACCGGATTGCGGCACAGACCTTATTAGATGGAGCTCTTCCAATCACGAAAGAGAACATTGCACTTATACAGAAGCTGGAGAGTGTGGCTTTCCCTGTGACGGAGGGCAGCTTTGCCCGAGCAGCGGCTGTGGCTGTAGCAGAAGGAAAGACTCCCGCCTATGCAAATCTGTCCGAAACCAAGAATCTATATGAGAAGGCAGCGGAGCTTCTTGCATACTTTCGCGGCGATGCGGGGCTTCTTGCGGATCCGGAGGATATCACGGCAAGAAGACAGCTGGAAGAAATTCGCCTGCGTATGAGTGCGGAAGTAAATGTGAAGCTTATACGGAGTGGGTTTGCCATTGATACCGCTCCCATGGAGGAGTTGGTGGAGGCACTTCGCAGGGCAGAAGCGGAGGTGGCGCAGCAATACTTCCCTCAGGAAGAGGCTGCTGTTACCAAATATGAATTGTATCGCAATACCAATGAGGTTGTGGCAGAGCTCCCGTCCCTGCCGGCACAGCTTCTGGGTCTCTGGAGTACGGAAGACTACGTGGGAACCCTGGCAGAGTTTCATGCAGAGGGAAAAGGTCTGCAGGAGAGCTATGCTAAGGCACAATCCGGTTATGAAGCCTTAATGACGACCCCTCGCAGAGACCTTGGGGACAGCATTCAGAAAGCATTTGCGAATGTGGATGATATTTTACAGGATATGGGCTTGGATGCTACGGAGGAAAATCGACGCGCTGTCAGAATTCTGGGCTATAACCGTATGACAATAGATGCTGAAAATATTCAGCGGGTACAGGCAGCTGATCAGCAGGTTTGCAAGGTGATAGAGAAAATGACACCTGCGTCAGTGCTGAAAATGATTCGGGATGATAAAAATCCTTTGGAAATGAGCTTTGAACAGCTGGAGCAGTATCTGGATGCTTTGCCGGAATCCTACGAGGAAAACGCGAAAAGCTACAGCCGTTTTCTCTATGGCTTGGAGCAAAATAAACAAATAACGGCTCAGGAGAGGGAAGCCTTTATCGGTATTTACCGCATGCTTCATCAGATTGATGCATCGGATGGCGCAGCGGTCGGCGCTTTGGTAAATACAGGAGCCGGACTGCATTTCTCCAACCTGTTGTCAGCAGTGCGCAGCAGCAAATTCAAGTCCATGGATGTTTCTGTGACGGAGAGCTTCGGAGCTACTGTGGAGGTGCTCCGAAAAGGAGAAAGCATTACGGATCAGATTGCCAAAGGGTTTGTCAGGGATACGGAAAAAATATTGACACAAATGTCAAATAGCGAAGAGACAGAAGAATACTATAGACGGATGGAATTACAACAGGTCAGACAGGCGGCAAATGTCCGGGCAGAGGGTGCAGAGATGCTCACCACAGCTCATTTGCCCCTGAATGCGGACAATCTGCTGGCAGCCCAGGCACTCACAGATGCTTCCGAAAATCTTTTTCTGGAATGGAAGCTTAAGAAAATGCAAAGGCAGAATGCAAAGACTTGGGAGAATGTCCCGGAGGAAGAGAAGGAATCGGCAGATTCGGCGTTGGAGAGCCTGACGGATTTCCTGACGGGTCGGGAGGAGTTTCAGACGCATTACCGGGAGCTGCTTGAGGCGGTAGACAGCGAGGTGCAGGAGATGAGCTTTTGGCAGGGCAACAGCAGTCTGGATGTGCGTGGTTTACAGTTAATCCATAAACAATTGTCAGTGGCAGAAGCAGTGGCACGGGAAGAGGAGTACATTTTCCCCATGTATATCGGTGAAGAGCTTACCAAGGTGCATCTTACGCTGGAACATGGAGAAGAGGAAAAGGGCTCCGTCAGTGTGATGATTGATTTGTCGAAAGAGGAGCATCTGGAGGCTCATTTTCAGGCCGGAGACGGCAAAATCTCCGGTTTTCTTGTGGGAAATGCGGAAACGGCAGTTATGAGATTGGTGAGAATAGCCGATATATTTACTGATTCCGTACAAAGCAGTATGGAAGGCGATTGGGAGGTTGAGACGCTACCGGTGGTAAACAGGCAGGACAGCGTAATACCCCATCGCAGTTATGCGTCTGTGAACAAGGAGGTTCCCGGCGGCGAAAGAGCACACATGGAGGTTGACAATACAGAACTTTACCGCATTGCCAAGGTATTCTTGGAAGCAGTGCAGAAATGAGGCATTTATGAGAATTAATTACAATGTGTCCGCTATGCTGGCTAATAATGCATTAGCAAACAATGACAGTCTGCTTGCAAAATCGTTGCAGAGACTTTCCTCAGGATTAAAAATCAACAGTGCAAAGGATGGCCCTGCCGGATTGGCCATGGCTAAGAGAATGAATGCGCAGATCGAGGGCGTGTCAGTGGCAAGTCAGAATGCAAGTGACGGAGTGTCCATTATTGAGATTGCGGACGGGGCACTTACGGAGGTAAGCGACATGCTGCAGAGAATGAATGAGCTGGCAGTGAAGGCCTCCAATGGCATTCTCTCGGATGATGACAGAAAGATTATTCAGGATGAAGTCGCGCAGCTTAAGGAAGAGATAGAGCGTGTCTCTGAGACAACAGAGTTCAACGGACAGAAGCTGTTGAATGGTGAGTTTTCCTACAAAGGCTATATGAATGAGGTCGGTGTTGAAAAAGGTGTTGTCGTAAATTCTTACACAGGGGATGTACCGGTGAAGAATTACACAATTGATGAATTGAAGCTGACCAAGACAACCATAGACGGAAAAGACATTTACGGAGTGGATTACGAAAGCTTTATACAGGGAGAAGGATTCCCGGCAAATACGGAGGTTGAGAACAGAGATGGTCTGATTACCTTTAAGGCAGAGGGCGGCTTTGAACTCACCATTGATGTGACGGAGGCTGCTTTTCAGGGAGGACAGCTTTCCCTGAAGGATGTAAGCATAGATATTATGGGAATCGGAGCCATGCGTCTGCAGGTTGGGGCGAATGAGGGACAGATTCTCGAGGTGGATATTCCTTCCATTAGTCTGCGAAATATGGAAATTGAAACTCTCGATGTAAGCACGGAGGAGGGCGCAGAGGATGCCATTGACCGCATCGATGTAGCCATTAAATATGTATCGGGCGTTCGCGGAAAGCTGGGTGCTTACCAGAATCGACTGGAGTCCACCATTAACAGTCTGGATGTTACCGGTGAGAACATGACGGCGGCCTATTCCCGTATCATGGACGTAGATATGGCTACAGAGATGACGCAGTATACCACCGCGCAGGTGCTTACACAGGCCGGAACCTCTATGCTGGCACAGGCAAACGAGAGACCGTCTCAGGTATTACAGCTGTTACAGTAGGAAAGCAGATTTGTGACAGGCGGAGATAGAACATATGACAAAAGAATGCAAACAACAATTTACCCTGCGGATTACTCAGGCGAACTCTACAGAACTGATTGTGATTCTGTACGAGATGCTGCTGTGTTACCTACAAGAGGGTGAGGAAACATTAAAGGCTGGGGACAAGGATGGATTTCGGGATGCAATCCGTAAAGCAAGAGGATGCATGAACGAGTTAATAGCGTCCCTGAATTTAAAATATGAACCGGCTCCTGCATTGCAGCAGCTTTATATGTTCTGCCTCAGAAGGCTGGCACATGCGGAGATGAGAAAAGAGATACAGGCTCTCACTGAGATAGAGGATGTGATCCGGTCCCTGCATGATGCTTATCAGCAGATTGCACCATTAAATGAACAGGGACCGGTAATGAACAATTCTCAGACAGTGTATGCCGGACTCACCTACGGCAGAAATACCTTAACCGAAAACATGGCTGACCAGGGCATGAATCGGGGAATGCTGGTTTGATTTTACCTTTTTTTCCACTCCCCGGGCAGCGGCAAGTGCAGTCAGATGCTCATATCGTTTTTGCAGGGCATTAATTTCATAGATATAGCTGTCAATTAAATCGATTTCGACAGCGTTGTCAAAACCCGAGTAGGCAATTTCCAGTGCCTGACGGGTTTTTTCTATGGATTCCTTTAAATTAAGTGGTGCTAAATCCTCTGTTACAAGCTCCGAAGCTCCAAAATTCTGATGATAAAGTATTTTCACATGCACAGTTCCTTTCGGATTGATTGGTAACAGTATAGCCATAAAAGAAGCAAAATATACCATATCAGATAAAGTATGGAAACGCATATTTTGTTTCTGTCAGACATAAAGTTTAGCGAGAGGGAAAAGAGGGTGCGGAAATGGAACAGGATATGAGAATGCTCCTGATAGTACTATCTTGTATCGGTGTGCTGCTGATTGGAGCAATACGAAAAAGAACGGAGTGGCTGTTGAATATGGTGATGCGAAGTATATTGGGAACGCTTGCAATCTATTTTGTAAATCTGGTATTGTGCGGATGGGGAATTTCCGTGGGTGTCGGAATCAATGCGGTGACTGTTTTGACATCCGGAATCCTTGGATTTCCGGGGGTTCTTGCTCTTTATGCAATCGGAATTTATAAAATGTTGTAGAAATTTGCTAAAAATCTATTTTTTTACTTTTTATGCTTGCAAATTGTCAATCTGACGTATATAATTCGTTTTACAACAAATCGAAAATCATAAAGCTTCTTTGATTCGATGAGACGTAATCGGTCTCGAAATTCACCGAAAAACAGGAAAGACTGAAAAATGATAAAGAACAAAGCACAAAAGGAGATGATGTGTTGAAGGCATTATGCTTTTTACTTGGAATCGCCTGCTGCTATGATTACAGGAGCGGTAGGATTCCGAACTTTTTAGTATTGATTATGCTCGCCGTGGGATGGTGGTATCATACGATGACAGAGGGAATCTGGGGAATGCTTTCCTTTTTGGTCGGAGGCGTCGCAGTGATGCTTCTTTTGTATCCGCTGTTTAAGATAGGCGCCCTGGGAGCGGGAGATGTGAAGCTGTACGGTATTTGTGCAGGATATTTTCCCGGAGACAAAATCATATTCTTTCTATTTCTTTCGCTGCTGATCGCAGCAATTATTTCCGTGATTAAAATGATAAAGGAGAGTAATGCCGTAGAGCGAATATCCTATCTGTGCGAGTATTTGCTGGGGGTGGTACAGAGTGGGAATTTCCACCTGTATATCGAGAATGAAAAAGAGCGAAAGACCACCGGAATCTGCCTGACGGGACCTATTCTCTGCAGCGTTCTGTTATATTTGGGAGGTGTCTATTGAAAAACAAGACAAAGGATATTTTGGTGTTGTGTGACACAGAGGAGGAATATGCGACACTGATGACAGATTTTCTGAAAAGCCACAGGGAACTACCCTGGGAGATACATACCTATACAGCCGTCGATGTGCTGCTGCAGGAGGAACAGAAAACTGAGATATCCATGCTGGTGGTAGCGGAATCCGTATATATGGAGGAAATGAAGACACTTCATCCCTGCTGTACCGTGATTCTCAATGAAAGCGGAATGATAAAATGGGATCAGCTGCAGAACATCAACAAATATCAGCAGGCGGATCATGTACTGCGAGGTCTGTTGGAGCTCTATGCAGAGATTGCAGACAGACAGCTGCCGAAGCTGACAGGGGAGCTGCACACAAAATTTATAGGAATGTATTCACCGGTGCGGAGATGCTTACAAACCTCTTTTGCATTAACCATGAGTCAGATGCTTGCCGCAGAAGCACGCACTCTGTATCTGAATTTTGAGCATTATGCGGGGATTACGGAATTGCTTCCTGACAGACAAACCAGAGATATGGCGGATTTATTGTATTTCCTGAATGCGGATCAGGAAAAGTTCCGCTTGCGTATGCAGACCATGATTCAACAAAAAGGAAGACTGGATTACATACCGCCCATGAAATCGGGGCAGAATCTATTGACGGTAACCGTGGGAGAGTGGATGCAGCTGCTGCAGAAGATTGTTGAGCTGGCAGAGTATGAGTATGTCGTTTTGGATCTGAGTGAAAGCATGCAGGGCCTGTTCGATATTCTTCGGCTCTGCACGAAGGTTTTTACCCTGACCCGGGAAGACCCTATTGCGCAGAGTAAGCTTACACAATATGAGCAGGTTCTGGCTTTATATGAATATGAGGATGTATTACACAAGACATGCAAATGCAATATCCCACAGATTCACAGAATTCCGAAGGAACTGGAGCAATATACCAAGGGAGATTTAGCAGATTATGTCAGGAAGCAATTGCAGGAGCTCAGATATCAAAAGACCTGAGCTGTTCTATGTTCCGCATTATCCGGCAGAAGACAGAAGGAAAGGAGGTGAGCGAGACGATGGAGTACAGTTATTTGAAGAGGGAACTGGGACAAAAGGTTAGGGAACGGCTAGATTATGGAAAAGATTTCACGGATGAAGAGGTGGAGAATGCCATAGATGATGTACTGCTGGAACAGGATGATATAATCGTATACCCTGTGGAGGTGCGGAGACGTCTGAAAAAGGAGCTGTTTGATTCTCTTCGGAGGCTGGACATCCTACAGATTTTTGTGGAGGACAGCTCTGTGACAGAAATAATGATTAATGGGCTGGAGCATATCTTTATTGAGCAGGCCGGAAGATTGCGGGAGCTGGATGTGGGCTTTGAATCCATGGAGAAGCTGCAGGATGTCATCCAACAGATTGTAGCGGGCTGCAACAGGGTGGTCAATGAGGCTTCGCCGATTGTGGATGCCCGGCTTTCCAACGGCTCCCGGGTAAATATTGTAATGAATCCTGTTGCACTAAATGGTCCCATAGTCACAATCCGGCGATTTCCGGACAAGCCGATTACCATGGAACAGTTGATTCAAAATAATTCTATATCAGCGGAAGCAGCGGAATTTCTCAAAAAGCTGGTGCGCGCAGGATATAACATTTTTATCAGCGGCGGCACAGGCAGCGGCAAGACAACCTTTCTTAATGTCTTATCTGACTTTATTCCCTCAGAAGAAAGAGTGATTACAATTGAAGACAGTGCAGAGCTGCAGCTGCAGGGCATCCCGAATCTGGTGCGTTTAGAAACCCGTAACAGTAATGTGGAAGGCTGCCGTGAAATCACGATTCGTGAACTGATTCGCTGCTCTCTGCGGATGCGGCCGAACCGCATTATTGTCGGAGAAGTCCGGGGAGCAGAGGCGATTGATATGATGCAATGTCTGAATACGGGACATGACGGCAGTATGTCTACCGGGCATGCAAACAGCGGAATGGATATGTTGTCCAGATTGGAGAATATGGTATTGATGGGTATGGATATTCCGCTGCAGGCAATCAGGCGGCAGATTGCATCCGGTATTGACATCATTGTTCATCTGGGAAGACTGCGGGACAAATCCAGAAGAGTTTTGGAAATCACCGAAGTGATGGATTGCGAGGAGGAGCAGATCAGATTAAATCCTTTGTTTGCATTTGAAGAAGCAGGTCAGGACAGCGAGGGAAATGTTATCGGGAGATTGCAGAAGAAAGGAGTGCTGTTACATGAAAACAAGCTTAAGGCGGCGGGACTATCGTGAATATACATGGAATAGAAGAGAGTTTCTGTTTTCTGTGTGTAAGGCCGGCATGATCGTCATTTTTCTATCGTATTTCTTCTATCGCAGTTTATGGGCATGCCTGCCCCTGTCTGTGATTGGTATCTTGTATTTTCGGATGCTGGAAAGGAAAAAGAGGGATCGTTGCAGAGAAGAGCTGACGCTGCAATTTAAGGAATGTATTTTGTCGGTAGCTGCTTCCCTAAAGGCCGGTTACGCAGTGGAAAATGCGTTTCTGGAGAGTCGGGCAGATATGGAACTATTGTATGGACGGGATTCCTCCATCTATGAGGAGCTGGAATGGATACGGCGAGGACTTGTGATTAATATCACCCTGGAGGAGCAGCTGTTCGATCTGGCAGACAGGAGCGGATGTGAGGAAATCAACCAATTCGCGACGGTATTTTCCATTGCAAAGCGAAACGGCGGAAATCTATCGGAGATTATCGGTACGACAGCAGAGCTGGTCGGACAAAAGCTTGAGGCAAGACAGGAAATGCAGACCATACTCAGCGGACGGCAGATGGAACAGTCGCTTATGAGACTGATTCCCTTCGGAGTTGTCGGATATATCAGCGTCAGCTATCCGGGGTATTTTGATGTGCTGTATCACAACTGGCAGGGAGCAGCCATCATGACAGGTTGTCTGGCGATTTATCTTGCAGCGTATTGCTTAGGAGAGAGAATTATGAAGCGAATCGTGTTGGAAATGGCATAGGGAGGAGAAGAAAAATGTATGTGGCAGCAGCCTTGATGGGTGCAGTATGTCTTTTTCTCGGCATTGTGTCCCGAAAAGAAGATGTGGATTTGGTGAATAGTAGGAGCCGGGGGCTACAGCTTTTTTTTAACCGGATTGCGATTTATCTGTATAAGCGTATTTGTATACACAGAATCCCTTTGGCGTCCTCGGTGCAGGTGGAAAAGGATTTGAAGAAGCTGCATCCGGAGGAAAAGAGGGACCAGCTGTTAACAGCGTATTATGTGAGCAAATTAGCAAAAACCCTGATGATCTGTGTTGCAGGAACAATGCTGGGGGTTGTGATACATGCGCAGTCTGAAGGAGCAGAGCTTCTTGACACCACAGGCTCAATTGTCCGAGGAACCTATGAAGAAGGCGCAAAAGAGGTTGAGGTTATGTGTTCTCTGGCGGAGGGCGAGCAAAGGTTCACAATCGAGGTTGGTGCAAGGCAGCCGGATGAGGAGGAGCTTAATCAGTTATATGAAAGCTTTTGCGCAGCTCTGCCGGATATGATAGCCGGAGAAAATCATTCTCTGAGGGAGGTTTCGCAAAAGCTGTATCTGCAGGAGATGTATGAGGGTTATCCCTTTGCAATTCGTTGGGAGAGCAGTGTTCCTGAGGTGATATACAGCGATGGTACGGTAAATTGTGCAGAGGAAGTACAGGAGGTGGAGCTTCTGGCTACCGTTTCCTATGGAGAATGGGAATGGGAGGAAACTCTATCCGTTCAGGTAATACCCCTGGTGCTTTCGGAGCAGGAATGGGCACATAGAGAGCTGGAAAAGCTGCTGCTTCGCTCTGAGAGGGACAGTCGTACCGAGGAAGAGTGGAAATTGCCTGACAGTTGGGAGGGACAGAGACTTTTGTGGAAAGAAAAAACAGAAGATATGAGTGCTGTTTTGTGGTTGGGTACAATAGCAGTAGCCTTTCTTGTCTATTGGATGTCAGATAAGGATCTTCATGATGAGGTGGAGAAGAGAAGGCAGCAGATGAAAAGAAACTATCCTGACGTAGTTCATAAAATGGCGTTGTATCTTGGCGCGGGAATGACGATACGCAGCACGTTTCAAAGGCTGGCAGAGGAATATGAACAGGGGAAGGCGGCCGGAAAAGCGGAAAGTCCTGTCTATGAGGAATTGCTTCATACCTGCAGGGAGCTGAAGGCGGGGGTGTCGGAGGGGTCAGCCTATGAACGTTTTGGGAAGCGGACGGGCCTGCAGGAGTACATTCGATTAATGACTCTTTTGACACAGAACTTGAAAAAAGGAAACAGTACACTATTGCAAAGACTCGGAGAAGAGGCGTCAAAGGCTTCCGGAGAGAGGCTTCAATACGGGAAACGTCTGGGGGAAGAGGCAGTGACAAAGCTGTTATTGCCAATGGTTATGATGCTCATGGTGGTAATGCTGATGATTATGCTCCCTGCATTTTCCTCAGTGGGAGTTTGAACATGAGCGAAAGGCGGTACATTGAAGGTTAAAGGCATTAATAGAAACACCGGAAAATATTGCAGGCACAAGCATACTGTGCAGAAAGGAAGAACTATGAAACAACTAAAAACAATGAGAGATTTTGTAAAAGAAGAAGAGGGAATGGGAACTGTGGAGATTATTCTGATTATTGTGGTTATATTTACTATATATAAGGGGTGTAAATAATGTAGATTATGGATGTAATAAAGGTAGTAGTAAAACACTATACACAGTAGATAAGTAAGAATGTGTATGCAGTAGAACAGTAAAACTGAATATAGAAGCCATAGATAGTGAAGTCC
>CAYOHU010000004.1:0-23470 GCA_964403845.1 uncultured Acetatifactor sp. | reverse complement strand
AGGCTTCTGATTGGTACCAACCAGTCGCTCATAACGCGCCATATGAGCCTTTACCTTATTACAAATTCAATCTACACCTTAAAGCGGTATCCCACACCCCAAATCGTTTCAATGTACTGGGGCTTGGCTGTATCTTTTTCTATCTTCTCCCGAATCTTTTTGATATGCACGGTGACAGTGGCAATATCACCGATGGAATCCATATCCCATATTTCTCGGAACAGCTCTTCCTTGGTATATACATGATTGGGATTCTCTGCCAGAAATGTGAGCAGATCAAATTCCTTGGTGGTAAAGGTTTTCTCCTCGCCCTCCACATACACGCGTCTCGCTGTTTTATCAATACGGATGCCGCGAATCTCTACAATATCATTTTGAGGCTTCTGATTGGTACCAACCAGTCGCTCATAACGCGCCATATGAGCCTTTACCCTTGCAACAAGCTCGCTGGGGCTGAAGGGCTTGGTCATGTAATCATCCGCACCAAGACCTAAGCCTCTGATTTTGTCGATATCATCCTTCTTAGCAGATACCATAAGAATGGGAATATTCTTCTCTTCCCGTATCCTTTTGCATACCTCAAAACCATCCATCCCCGGAAGCATTAAATCCAGGATTACTAAATTGTAATCTGCCGTAAGCGCTGCATGCAAGCCATCGTCTCCAGTATGACAGATATCTACCTGAAAATCACTGAGTTCCAGATAATCCTTCTCTAAATCTGCAATTGCCTCTTCGTCCTCTACTATTAAAATTCTACTCATACAATTCCTCCTTTTCCGGTAATGCCGGACTTATTTTCTATTCCGCTGCACCGCATTTCCCCAATTGACTATTTGGTCTCCTGCAGCTCAATATATTTTCTCAAAACGAAATGCATACAGGTTCCTTCTCCTTCTTTGCTTGTTGCCCAAATATAACCGCCATGGTCCTCAATAATCTTTTTCACAATGGAAAGTCCAATGCCGCTTCCGCCCTGAGCAGAGTTGCGCGACGCATCTGTACGATAGAAACGGTCAAAAATCCTCTGTAAATCCTTTTGTGCAATTCCTTTTCCATTATCCTCAATCTCTACACGAATGGAGTCCACTTCGTCCAAGATCCGAATATCAATCACCCCACACGGCTTGTCCATATATTTCACACTATTGCTGATAATATTGTTAATAACCTTCTTCATCTGTTCCGGATCGATTATGACAATTGTATCAGTCTCTATCAGACTGGAATAATTCAGCTTGATATTCTTGGATTCCAAATCCAGACCAATCTCTTCCACGCAATCACCGAAATAATCCGCCACATTAATGCGATGAAAGTTATAAGGAATCCGGTTATTATCAATTCCGGAATATACCGTCAGTTCATTAATCAGGCGATCCATATCAATAGCTTTATTATAAATCGTCTTGATATATTTATCCATCTTCTCCGGTGTATCTGCCACACCATCCATAATTCCTTCCACATACCCCTTAATCGCCGTAATAGGAGTCTTTAAATCATGGGAGATATTGCTGACCAGCTCTTTATTTTGCTGCTTATATTGATTATTTTCCTCCGTGGATTCCTTCAACCGCAGCCGCATATCTTCATAGTTACGATACAGCTCACCGATTTCCCCCTTCACATCCGTCTCCAGCACATAATCAAAGTTGCCGTCCTTAATTTTTTGCATAGCAATATTCAGTTCATTGACAGGTGCAAATACACTCTTCCGAATCCATTGCGTCAGCATCAGACTGGTAAAAATTAAGATTATCACAATGGCAACAAACATATCTGCCAATAATTTCCGGGAAATCAACGGATTCATTTTCGTAACCACGAAAACACTTCCATCGCTGCCGTCCGAAAACACGAAATCAACCTGCTTTACATATTTCTCCAAATCATTAAAATAATATCCCGAGTCTTCTGTCAGATACGCCTTCCCATAGGGAGGGAGCTTATCAAAAATCGTCTTGGCAGCAGTTTTATCACCCGTATAATACAGTTCATCACCCTTGCGCACTATTATGTAGGTTGTGTTCCGGGCAACCTCCTGATCCATCCACTCCAGATATTCCTTATCCTCCAGCTTGACAGGATTCTCCTGTGCCTGATGCAAAACCGTAAAATACGCTTCATCCGTCGCGTTGACAAAATCCTGCATATTCTCAGACATCGTCCCGTAATCCAATGACGTAAGCTGTCCGCCCGGCTGCGCATTCATCAGATAAATTGCAATCGTAACAAATGCCAGAACCGTCAATAAAAGAGGTAATAAAATAATACTGATAAAGGTTATCTTTAACCTTGTCTTAAATTTCATGGTTCTCCCACTCCCACTCGCGTTTCTATATAGGTAGTATAACACATTCACCTTGTAAATGTGTAAAATCAATCATACATTATCATTAAAAAAATCTAAAATCTATTTTGCTGAAAATTTTTTTCAAAAAGCATTGACAAAGCTCTAAAATCAGTTATAATAAAATCAGTAATGATTCCTATTATCAAAAAGGAGGTCAGAATGGCGCTTAAGAGAAGCAAACAACGTGATATGATTAAATCCTTTCTGATGGGCAGAAAAGATCACCCTACTGCTGACGTTGTCTACATGAATGTAAGACAGGATAATCCTAACATCAGTCTCGGAACCGTGTATCGAAACTTAACTCTTTTAGCCGATATCGGTGAAATCCAGCGATTGCGTGTGGGAACGGGCGTTGACCATTTCGATGCAGACACCTCCCCTCATTACCATTTTGTATGTAATGCCTGCGGTAGTGTAATCGATTTGGAAATGGAAAGTATAGAATCTATCATAGACACTGCAAATGCTGCATTTGACGGAATCATTGCAGGACATGTAACTTATTTTTACGGAACCTGTAGTAGCTGTACAAAAAAAGCACAAGATTTTGAAATTTCGCAATCGCGTATATTAAAATAACAAGAAAAGGAGAATCAAATTATGAAGTATGTATGTCAAGTATGCGGTTATGTTCACGAAGGAGATTCTGCACCTGAGAAGTGCCCTATCTGCGGTGTTCCTGCAGAGAAATTTACTGTTCAGTCTGAGGAAAAAACCTGGGCTGCTGAGCATGTTGTAGGTGTTGCACAGGGTGCACCTGAGGATATTATCAACGATCTTCGGGCAAATTTTGAAGGAGAATGCTCTGAAGTGGGTATGTATCTTGCAATGGCCCGGGTTGCACACAGAGAAGGTTATCCTGAAATCGGTCTTTACTGGGAGAAGGCTGCTTATGAAGAGGCTGAGCATGCTGCAAAATTTGCAGAGCTGTTAGGTGAAGTTGTAACAGACTCTACCAAGAAGAACCTTGAAATGAGAGTTGATGCAGAAAACGGAGCAACAGCCGGTAAATTCGATCTGGCTAAGAGAGCAAAGGAACTGAACTTAGACGCTATTCATGACACCGTGCATGAAATGGCTCGTGACGAAGCTAGACATGGAAAAGCATTCGAAGGTCTGCTTAACCGTTACTTTGGCAAATAATATAAGTAGCTGAAAAGCCCATAAAATAAGGATTTACAGAGGTTTGGTGAATTTTTACCAGACCTCTTTTTCTATGCCCAATAGTAAAAAACAAGGGGAAATGGTGTGTTTTTTTGTGTGTACGCTTATTTCAAAAAATGCAAAAGTGTGTATGAAATTAACAGAAACACACCGCACCCCTCACAAACCCAGTATTTATGCGGCTTCCAGCGATTTTGCTTTTATTAAACCACCTAAAAAGGGATGCCACTTTTATAGCATCCCTAATTTCTAATACGATTTTAATTATGCTCTCTTAAAAGAATCATCCAAAATGTCTATTCCTTGTAATATATTTCCTACACTACAAAGACAAAAAACTCCTAAAAGGCATGGTTGTAGCGTAGAATCAAATGAATCTTAGTCTACAAACCGCTTTCAGGAGTTTATTACTAACGTTGCCACTTTTCGTAAGGCACAAACGACTGGGACTCTTGGATGCCTGTTTTGGGAGTTTTTCAGGCTCTTACTTCGACATCCTCACCCAGATTTTCTTATTTAATTGTAAAAGTTCAATTTATCCTGCCATTTTCACAGGTCTTGTGCGTGTAGCACTATCTGTAACATTCAATGTTGTATAAGGAATATTTTTTTCCTTTACTGTAGGCACTTGAGCTCTAGCCTTTAACATCTGAATGTAGTCAGCTTCTTTTAATACATGTGTATTTCCAGCCGCATCCTGCATTTCAATCTCTGGTGCTTCTGTTCCAAGCTGGTTAATATTTGTCATTAACTTTGCTTTTGAAATCTCGTCAGAATCCACGTAATACTTCATGGTTGTAGTTATTTTCTTGTGACCACTGTGTTTCATCAGTATATGAGCTGGTGTTCCAAGTGAAGCGAGCTCTGTAATATGTGTCTTTCTAAGTGAATGAAACTTAAAATCTGTCACAGATGTTTCTTCCTTAATCTTCTTGGCATAAAATTTAATGCTATTATAAGTAAGAAGTTCGCCATTTTCTTTTCGATTAACGAAATCCCCACCGATTATCGGAACACCCTCTTTTACTCTTTTCTTATCCATAACACACTCTGTATTGCGATAAGAATTTTTATCCTTTCTCTAAATTCCACCAGTCTTTTATCCCTTGCCTTTTTACATGCACTTTTGGTTTTAAAAGGCTGACCGTTTTCATCAAGCCTGCACGTTGTATCGACTGGATTTCCATTCGCATCCGAAGCCAATTTTATTCTATAATACCAAGTTCCATTTTTATTCTGGTATAAACCAGTATCATTCATTTTTGCCATATCTCAAGTACCTCCTAGTCATAAAATTTAGAGTTTTATCTTTTTTGACTAAAGTTATTGTATTTTATTTTTTATCTGCTATAATGACAGCAAGGAGGCTGATAGCATGGCAAAATATTATGGCTACACTTGTACCACATCCGTAAAATATAATAGAGACGATAAAGAAGCTCGCAAGAACACAAAACAATACCAGCTACTTGTCAGCAAGTGCAGGGAGCCGCATATAGAGTTGGAAGAAGTCTATTCGGATTTATTATCAGACTTCTATAGAAATCGGGAAGAACTAATTCGCTTATGCCAGCTTGTAAAACACGAAGATGTAATTGTTATAGATTCCATATTTGCACTTGGAACTACGCTTAAAGACATCAACGACTATCTCATGCTTGTACACGGAAGTTGCCATTTAAAGGTATTGTCTACATATGAAGGAATAGATTTCTCGACAACCAATCATAATGAAGATGATTTAGACATATTAAATAGTAAGTTACAGGAATTTGCAACGCTGCTCGGTGGCAAAGAAGCTACAACATTACTTCCATTTGCCAATTATCAGGGTAGACCAACCATTCCTCTAACTGATGAAATTAAGGAAGTTTACTGGCTATATGAAAATTTCTTTATTGATGAACAGACTGCCAGTTGTAACATATATTATAAAATGGCAAAAAACTCTTTTCGTGCCAAGTGCCGATTGTATGAGCTGCATGGCAAAATATTATGGCTACACTTGTACCACATCCGTAAAATATAATAGAGACGATAAAGAAGCTCGCAAGAACACAAAACAATACCAGCTACTTGTCAGCAAGTGCAGGGAGCCGCATATAGAGTTGGAAGAAGTCTATTCGGATTTATTATCAGACTTCTATAGAAATCGGGAAGAACTAATTCGCTTATGCCAGCTTGTAAAACACGAAGATGTAATTGTTATAGATTCCATATTTGCACTTGGAACTACGCTTAAAGACATCAACGACTATCTCATGCTTGTACACGGAAGTTGCCATTTAAAGGTATTGTCTACATATGAAGGAATAGATTTCTCGACAACCAATCATAATGAAGATGATTTAGACATATTAAATAGTAAGTTACAGGAATTTGCAACGCTGCTCGGTGGCAAAGAAGCTACAACATTACTTCCATTTGCCAATTATCAGGGTAGACCAACCATTCCTCTAACTGATGAAATTAAGGAAGTTTACTGGCTATATGAAAATTTCTTTATTGATGAACAGACTGCCAGTTGTAACATATATTATAAAATGGCAAAAAACTCTTTTCGTGCCAAGTGCCGATTGTATGAGCTGTCAGATAGTTATAAAATAGATTTGGAGAAACAACAAGAACTCTACCAGACAGCCGACAAACCAAAGAGACAAGGCAAATTGCCCGAATGGTTTACGGAAGATTTTATGGCAGAAGTGGAGCATGATCCTGATGCAATAGAAGAAGTCTGTATGAGACATAATATATTCCCAATCAGTATACTAGAATATAACCGTTGGAAAATAAAATATAATATCGGGCGAAAAGGCTTGTTTGAGACTAGTAAAAAATTTCAGAATCCAGAGCTCATGGACTCCTTGCGAAAAAAAGAAAATGACAGTTGAATTATTTTTCTTTCTTCCTATTTGCGATTGAACAAATTATTTACCACGAATCAAAACCCAGTTATCTTCACCAAATTTATTGTCACATACACTTTTAATAACAGCTTGATCAACTAGCCTTTGTGTATCATCATCATATATTTGAAAATATGAAAAATCCCTTAACATCTCAGGCAATTTTAAAAGATAAAAAGCTTCTACATCCCCATAATATTCTCTATGTGCATTATCCAACTCTTCTACATTATTAGCCTCAGACCAATCTCTTTTCTGGTAATAATGAAACATATACATATTAACCCATTGTTCAATTTTTTTAGCACATTCCATCAACATATTCATCTCAATACTAGGAATATAGCCATTAATATTTTTAAAAGCACCTATTGACGTTTCTATGTATTTCTGGGTTCTAAAACGTTTTGGGAGATGTTCTAACTCCTTAAAATCCACCTCTTTTTTTCTATCACTTCCCATTCCCATTAATGCGTACATAACAACCGAAGAAACCATCACTAACCATAAACCATGTTCTATACTTTTAATTATCTTTCCATCAACTGCCTCTTCAAAAGCAAATTGACCTACCATCCTTGTTACAGCAAAATCATCCGCATTCCATTCCAATGCTTGCCATTCTTTGGGTAGCAAATATGGTCTTGCCTTTGAACTTATCTCGTACAAGGAATATGTTCCCTCTTTTTCCTCAGATAAGATGCTATTGTCTTTATTATATTTATCTTTTCTGAGCTTTATATAATCAACATGACCATTATATACGTGTCCGCACTCATGAAATAAAATATTTTTCAATGTAATCTCTGACAGCTTTTCAACATACATCTCAGCAACTTCTTGATTAAAGTCTGTCTCATACGATACAAGCGAATAAAATCCTGGATTTACCATTATTCTATTATAAAATTCACATATCCATGTAACTGCTGCCATTTCTAATGTTATTCTATATTTTCCACAATCATCAACAGAGGCTGCCGCATTAATTGATTCTTTTTCAATTCCAAGCTTAAAGCTTATATCTAGCTTTTGATTTTTATAAGCCAATAAGTCATCGTTTATATAACTCAAGCAAGTATCATACAATTTTTTGCAGGCATCTTCTGTATTAAATATATCCCACTGCATATCTCTTTTCCTTTCTGATCTCTTTTAGACTTAAATGTGCTTTTTAAATTATAACATAAAATTATCCAACTGACATTTTTCAACAAATCACTATTCCTCATTCCTAAAATATGCTAATCTATTATTTAGTCAGAAAAATACAATACTATTAGGATTATGAGATATTTGAATTGAAACTTAATAAACATCAAAAAGATATTGTAAAAAAACATAGCAAATGGAAAAATTACCGACATCCTTTCCTTTGTAAAACATTATAATCTAGGTCATGAAGTCCGTTTTGACAAATCTACTGTAAAAAATAAATTTGGTGAAATCTACGACGGGAAAAAATTCCTATGCGATTCTGTGCACTTTGACAATTTTAATGAAACAGACAGAATCACAGAAAGAGTTGATAAAAAACTGCCTATTGTACTGCGAAATTAACATTTGAGGGTCCATACTCACATTGTTCATGTAATAATATAAGTTATTCTTATCATTTGTTTCAACCTATATACATTACAAGCCATAGCGATGAAATTATCTCTTTTATCGCACTATGGCAGTATTTAAAGGCTCAAGCTTTAATCATTGAGCTTCCAAAATCATGTACCAAAGAAGATATGGGTTTATTCTTAGAGCAAAAAAACAGCCAAAATTATAATCATATTCCACTAGAAGACAATAATTCCACTCCTTATGACTATCATCATTTGGAAATTTCATTCCATGAATTTTTTGATGGAAAATATGAACTCAACCATGAAAATTTTGAAATTTGTTTACCTTATCTCATGCAAAAAATATATCCTGCACCCGAATTAAAAAACTTTATTCAAAAAGGATATAATACTAACGAAGAAATCAATAATCGTAGAAATTTCTTGATTGCCTTAGCAGGTGTTATTATCGCAATTTTAACATCTTTAGCATCAATATATATGTCTGCACAGGAAAAAGGTTATTACTCTGAGTTAAATACAATCAATTATTCTCTACAAGAGATAAAAAACTCTATTTCTGCCGACAATGATTATTCAAATTATTTTGATGAAATAAATAGTACCTTACAACACATACAAGAAACTCTTTCTACAAACGCTAATACTTTAAGCACAGAAAATGGCGAATAAACTTTTTACTTTATTTTCTACTATAGTGTGCTTGTCAGTGTGTATGGGATTTTCTGTTTCTGAAACCCGCATAAATACTGGCTTTTTAAGATGGTTCTATGACGAAGCAAGACACGGCAAAGCATTCGAAGGTCTGTTGAAGAGATACTTTGGCTAAGCTGCAAATAACACTATATGGTAACTATTCAGAGCTACGCAAATCTGTGAATATGCGACTGTCATGATTGCATGCGCAGAAGTGTATTTACAGATTTATGCGGCGAATGGGGTGCTGAATAGTTACCTTTGGGAAACAGTTGCATTTTCATATAGATTTCCCCAAATTTTCTCACATAATTCTTCGCAATATTGCAGGGAAAATGCAGAATCCTGCACAACGATCCGATTTGAGCGTGCAAGCTCGTCCGTATACTCATCCAACGGATAAACTGTCACACCATTTACTCCCTCTTCCAGATGTGCCACCAGCGGCATCACACCATATTCTTTTATAAATGCCTCTCCTGACTCATCCAAGCCTATGGTAACCTGCGCCATTCCGCCCACCATACGATTGGCAATCCCTTCTCCGATACCGGAAGTCCAGTTTACAAAATTTCCCAAAGAATAATAGACCAGCATCTCATGACCGGTCTCCTCGTCCGTCTTCCACTCAATGGGTTCAATTACATGGGGATGAGTTCCCAGCACCAGATCCACTCCGTTTTCTAAGAAAAGCTTCGTCCACTTCTTCTGGAAAGAATCGGCCTCCAGCCGATACTCCGTTCCCCAATGGGGACACACAATCGTAAAATCCGCCAATTCCTCCGCCCTCCTGAGGTCTTCGAGCACCTTTTCCTCCTCCAGCATATCCACGGCAAAAGGCATGTCCGATGGCATCGCCACACCATTGGTACTATATGTATAATTCAAAATTGCAATTCTGATTCCGTCCTGCTCGTAAATATATATTTCCTCCTGATCCTGCGCTGTTCCATGAATACCCAGCACACCTATTTCAGGATAATTACTCTCCCAGAAGGAAAGGCAATTCACAAGTCCCTTCTTACCCTTATCCAGAGCATGATTGGTTCCGTGACATACCACGTCGAATCCGGCATCTGTCAAGGCATCTCCTACCGCATACGGAGCATTAAATGCCGGATATCCGGAAATGCCAAGCTCCTCTCCGCCAATAATCACTTCCTGATTCACCAGTGCCAAATCCGCCGCCTGAATCTCATCCCTTGTATTCGCAAAAAGCGCATGAAAACGATAGGTGCCGTCCTCCTGCAATGCACTTTCCTCCACGGGTGTGTGCAGCAGGATATCTCCCACCATAATTAATGAAATCTGTGACGGTTCCTCCGGAACCGATTCCTGCTCTGAAACGGATTCCTGCTCTGGTATCGATTCTTTCTCTCCGTCAGAGGTTGCTTCTTGTATGAATTCCGTTTCCGGTTCCACCCACCGGACAGACTCCTCCGTCATGGATGCTTCCTGCACCGTCACCGGTTTCTCGCCTGTGCCACAACCTGCCAGCAACAAACCACATGCCGTTATTGCTGCAAGCTCTACAAATCTTCGTTTCATATTCTCCTCGCGTTTGTTTCTGCAGCTCTTTCACACTCGCACAAAGCTGTCAGCCGAATATCTCGCCGTTCTGTTTACAATCATCTTTATTCTTCAAACAAGGGGGTAGAGAAATATCTCTCCGCCGTATCCGGTAATACGGTCACCACTGTCTTACCCTTACCCAGCTTCTTAGCAAGCTGCAGGGCTGCAGCCACATTGGTTCCGCTGGAAATTCCGCACATAATACCCTCCATGCGTGCAAGATTCCGGGCTGTCTCTATTGCTTCCTCGTCTGTTGTAATATAAATATTGCTGTATATCTCCTGATTCAGATTTCCCGGAATCACCCCGTCACCAATACCCATCTGTAAATGGGTTCCGATGGTTCCACCTGCCAAAATAGCTGCATTCTCCGGTTCTACAGCCCATATTTCAATATCCGGATTCTGCTGCTTCAGCACCTCGCCGATACCGCTCAGAGTTCCGCCTGTACCGATGCCTGAGCAAAAACCATGAATCGGACCTGCGATTTGTTCCAGTATTTCCACACCGGTTTGCTTTCTATGTACCTCCGGATTTGCAGGGTTCTCGAACTGCTGGGGAATAAACACATTCGGATTATCTGCTGCCATTCTCTGAGCAGTTTTTAAGCATTCCTCAATACAATCGCCAATATTTCCCGCGTCATGTATCAGAATTACTTCCGCTCCATAATGGCGCACCAGCTTTCTGCGCTCCTCACTGACAGAATCAGGCATGATAATAATCGTCCGATATCCTTTGACTGCTCCGATTAGTGCAAGACCAATTCCCTGATTGCCGCTGGTAGGCTCAACAATAATGGTATTCTCATGAATCTTGCCATCCTTTTCCGCCTGTCTTATCATGTTGTACGCAGTTCTCGTCTTAATCGAGCCTCCTACATTCAAGCCTTCGAATTTTACGTAGACATCTGCCGCTTCCGGATCCGCCATACGGTTTAATTTAATCATGGGAGTATTTCCCATCGCCTCTAAAATATTCTGATATACCATCTGCATTCCCTCATTTTCTTATAGATACCCAGGATTATAACATAACCACAGTTTCCCCTCAAGTAGTTGAACAAATTTACTGTTTCCTGTTTTCTTCTGTGCTGCTTTAGTGTATACTGGAGTTTAAGATAGGAATAGGGAGGATATTATGGAGAAAATCGCAAGCTTTACCATTGATCATATAAAATTGCAGCCCGGAATCTATGTGTCGCGCAAGGATACCATCGGTGCTGAGGTCATTACTACCTTTGATCTGCGTATGACCAGCCCAAACGAAGAACCGGTAATGAATACTGCCGAGATGCACACCATAGAGCACCTCGCTGCTACATTTCTGCGCAATCATCCCGTTTACAAAAGCAAGACCATATACTTTGGTCCCATGGGCTGCCGTACCGGCTTCTATCTTTTGTTAGCAGGGGATTATTCCTCGAAGGATATTGTTCCCTTGATGACGGAAATGTATGAATTCATCCGGGACTACCATGATGAAATTCCCGGTGCATCTGCAAAGGACTGCGGCAACTATCTGGATATGAATCTTCCCATGGCCAACCTTCTGGCAAAGAAATATCTGGAGAAGGTTCTCTATGGAATCGAGGATAGCAGATTGATATATCCCCAATAGGAATGATGAAGGAAAGGAAAGCTTATGAACAAAATAGGAATTATCGGTGCAATGGACTTGGAGGTTGAAGAACTGAAATCCAAGCTGTCCAACACCCAAATTACCAAAAAAGCCGGCATGGAATTTAACGAGGGAATATTAAACGGAGCTTCCGTAGTTATCGTCCGATGCGGCATAGGCAAGGTCAACGCTGCTCTCTGCGTTCAGATTCTTGCAGATCTCTTTCATGTAACCCACGTTATTAACACCGGTATTGCTGGCTCTCTCAATGCCAGGCTTGATATCGGCGATATCCTGATTTCCCGGGATGCCCTGCATCATGATATGGATACCACTATTTTCGGATATCAGCTTGGTGAAGTTCCTCAGATGGGCTTGCGTGAATTCCCCGCTGATGAGCATTTGATTGCACTTGCACAGGCATCCTGTGCAAGGGTGAATCCCGACATCCATTCCTTGGTGGGACGGGTTGTCAGCGGAGACCAGTTTATCTCCAGCAAGGAGGTAAAAGATAAGCTTATCTCCACATTTCAGGGTGATTGCGCGGAAATGGAAGGCGCTTCCATCGCTCACGGTGCTTACTTAAATGAAATTCCCTTTGTGATTATCCGGGCAATTTCCGATAAGGCTGACGACAGTGCCGAAATGGATTATCCTTCCTTTGAAAAAGCAGCTGCCAGACACTCTGCACGATTGGTAGAGGATATGGTAGCAAATATTTAATCGTGATTCTAATAACGGCATGAAGGATATGTCCCTCATGCCGTTATCTGATTTCATTGATTACAGTTACCTTACTACAGATGTGGATTCCCGCTCAATCAGGCGTCCGTGCAGCTTTATGACTTCTCCGGTCTCCTCTTCATTAATCATTCTTACAAGCTTTCTGATTGATACAACTGCCTGCTTTTCATAGCCGGTTTTGATTGTAGTCAGGGTAGGCTTGTACCATTCACAAAATTCGATATCATCCGTACCAATTACCATTGTATCCTTCGGAATACGGTAGCCTGCCTCCTTTAAAGCATCCATACAGCCGATTGCACTGACATCATTTGCCGCGTAGAACGCCTCCGGCAAAGGCAATCCTTTTTCCAAAAAGCTCTTCACTGCATGACGGCTCATTTCTCTTTCAAATCCACCCTCCAAAATATACTGTGGGTCCAAGGTGATATTTTCCTTTCCCAGACGCTCTTTAAATCCGCGAAAACGCTCTATCGCATCGTGATTATTCAAAACACCCTGTATAAATGCTATGTTCTTAATATTACGCTCTAACAGATAATTCGCAATCGTTTCTCCATCCTTATAGGAATCAAAAACAACACTGGATACGGACTTGCTCTTTACCTCCCGATCCAAAAAAATGGTTGGAACCTCCAGCTCCTGAATCTGTCTTGCACCATATTCATCCACGTTATCGGATAATACAACGCATCCATCCACTCTCTTGCCCAGAATACTGGTAATAGCCGACTTTCCTTCCCATGTAACGAAAATATTGAGCTCATAGCCGTACTTCATGCATTCCCAGACCATGATGTCCACAAGTGCAGCAAAGTAAGGACCCTTTAAAGAGGTTACAAATAACCCAATTACCTTTGTAGCCTTTGATTTCAGATTCCTTCCATTCAGATTAGGAATATAGTGTAATCTTTCCGCAACCTCCAGTATATGCTCCCTTGTTTCCGGTTTCAGAACATTTACGCCATTCAACGCATTTGACACTGTGGATATGGAAACACCCGCCTCTCTGGCTATGTCCTTAATCGTTGCTTTTCCCATCTTTTTCCTCCTCACAAAACTATCCGGAAGACCTCTATTGTATTAACAGAAGTATATGTCTGTTAATATCATTACTCCCCTCGTAACCTCTACTCGAATTACAGACTTTTCAGCTGACGATAACGAAAGCTTTTCTGTAACAGAATATTCTCCCGTTCTGGTCATTTCAAGTTCTTTTAGTACTCGACCATCCTGTAATACGCGGGCTTTCGTATCCTGCAGCGCTTTGTACCTCAGCTGTACGGTACTGCTCGTTTTAATGTCATTTAGGGAGTAAACCGCAAATTCGTTTTCCGCCAATTCTAATGCATATTTTTTCCACTCACAGTCAAATCCTGCAGACCTTACATACTCCTCCCCGGCATCCACAAGCTTCATAAAAGTACCGATTCTGTATTCGCCGGGACTTTCCTCCGTTCGTATGCCGGAGAAGGACTCTCCGACTCCGGGAAATTCATCAAAGTCAATCGCCTTGACTGTACATCCCGGTTGTCGGAATACAGACAGATTCACTACTTCATTCAGGTCACAGTTCTCCAGCTTCATGTTCTCCAGATAGCTGTCCAAAATCGTTCTCGCCTTGGCGCAGCCGGGATGGGCGCCTCCTTCCGTATAGGAAAGCAGAAGCTCCCAGCTATCCGGTTTTCTGACAGAGCATGGAGAATTCAAGGTATCCATCTTCTTCCACGGCCATATATTATAGCTGATACCCAGCTCCTCACACAGAGGATACAGGGCTGCATACCATTCAGGCAGATTCTCGCCTGTCTCCCCTAACCATAAAGGGATATTCCATCTTTTTCCGGTCTCAATATATTTTTCTAAGCATTTCTTGTCCGGAAATGTGCCATAGCGATGGAAATGTAAGACCATCCTATCGTCATATTTTTTACAGAAAATATTTGTCTCTGTAGCCCAATGATGACCCTCGATGGAAACCACATGCTTGTCATCCACCTCACGTATCGCCGCTATCGCCTTCTCATAGAACTCAATCAATCGGGGAATCAGATAATCATAATTCTTCTGCTGTTCCGAATAGGACGGTCTGATGGGTTCGTTTAGCAAATCATATCCGCCCACGATCCATCTGTCCTTATATCTCTCAGCAAGCTTTTTCCAAAGTGCAACTCCCTTATCAAATTGATACTGATCCACAAAAAGTCTGGGAACATCATCTATACTGTCATCAATATTCGCTCCGGTCTGTCCGCCCGGTGCTCCGTGCAAGTCAATAAATGCGTATAGCTTATATTTCTCGCACCAGTCGAAGAATGTGTCCAATAGACGGAAGCCTTCCTCCAGCCATATAATCTCTTCGCCTTCCTCCATAAATAATCTGTAGCTTATAGGGATTCTGACGGAGTTATACCCAAGCTCAGCCATATAGCGCACATCTGCTTCCGTAATGTAATTTTCACGAAGCTGTGACCAGAATTTCGCGGCATAATCCTTACCCGTCAATTCCTCCACCACTATCTCCATTTTTCGGGGTCTGTCAAATCTGCTATGGGAGGAAAGCCACATATATCCTTCACAAAGCATCCAATTGCCAAGTCCCCAGCCACTTAATAGGACTTCTTCACCCTCTTCGTTCACCAGTTTTCCGTCCTTCACATCCAGAAAACCCTTCACTCTGCTATTCCCTGTTTTCTCGCTCAATTCATACATCCTCTTACTCAGCCGACACAAATTCCATATACTCTACCTGCATTCCCGGCTTCGGGAATTCCAGAGTCAGGTGATACCAGCCCTTTTCCAGCTTCACATCCAGCAGCTTCTGATAAATCCATCTGCCATTTGTTCCGTTTATCTGAAAAGTATTTAATTCTTCATCGTTCAGTAAGGCCTTGCAAACTGCCTGTGCACGACTGTTATTATCATACATAATCTTTGCCAATACGCTGTACTGACCTTCCTTTTCCACCTTAAACCAGACATCTGTGATTCCTTCCAGTCTGATACGGCTGTCCTTTTGAATGCTCTGTCCTTGTTCTCCCTCCGGCTGCTCTACCGCAGCCATCTGAGGTATGCTTACCGAGTCTTTACCGAATCTTGCAAACACGGGCATCTTCATCAGCAGATTGCAGATATTCATTGCACACCTCTGCAATTCTCCAACAGTAAGTCTTCCCTCTGCCAAGGCTTCCAGTGTATCGTCTCCATGACTGTTTATCTCTGCGCCGTTGTTGCTTACCACCATGAACAGGTCATTTTGTGACCTTATCATGTCCCCGGTTTTCTGGGCAGAAGGCTCACCACCTTCAATGACATCATTCATGGTTGAGCGCCAGTCAGTCATTACCATACCGGTAAATCCCCACTCCTCACGAAGAATCGTAGTATTCAAATCGTAATTGGAGGCTGCCCAATGTCCATTGATGGGATTATAAGAGGTCATAATGGATTGTGCATTTCCTTCCCTTACTGCCAGTTCAAAGCCTTTTAAGTATATTTCTCTCAGCGCTCTCTGGGAAGCTACCGCCTCAACCATATGCCTGCGCGTTTCCTGCGAGTTGCACGCGAAATGCTTTACTGTTGCATAAACACCGTTTTTAGCAATTCCCTGTGTAACTGCCACTGCCATCCTTCCGGTAATCAAAGGATCCTCCGAGAAATACTCAAAATTTCTTCCGTTTAACGGATGTCTGTGTATGTTCACTCCCGGTCCTAACAGAGTATCAATTCTGTTTCGAAGCATTTCCTGCCCCTCCAGTATGAACAGTTCCTCCACAAGCTGCGTATCCCATGTGCATGCCAGCAGTGTTCCGATGGGAAGCTGCGTTGCCTTCAATCCACCATCCATCCTGATTCCGGATGGACCATCAGAACAACAGCCTATAGGAATTCCGTACCTTAACAGCTTGTCGGACACACCTCCGAAGGCGCCCGCTGTTCCGGGAGTAACCTTGATGCTGCACATTCCCTCTCCGCGAACTATGATCGCCAGTTCCTCTTCTGTAAGCTGAGCAATAAAATCCTGCATGGAGCAGCTTCCGGCAGCAACCATCTGAAGAGTAAGACCCTTATCTCCGGTAATCGGATACTCCTTCGGAAGGTTATTAAGGATTCTTTCCCGCAAATCAATCTTCCGAAGAGGAACCTCCTCATACTTCTCTTCATAGGTTCCGTCCTCTTTTCTGTCTCCCGTTCTCAATCGTTCAAACGCTTCAACCGGAGCCAGTGCCTCTTCACATTCTCTGACAACGATCTCCTCAGTCACACAATAAGAGGTTTTTCCATCCATCTGCGCAATCCGTGTATCTCTCACACTGTTTCCGACATGGAATATGTACTCTCCCTTTTCCACAACATAACAGTTAGGATGTCCGGTGACTCCGCTGTCATCAAAAACTGCAAGCTGTGCAAGAGGTATGACAATTTCAATCTCTTCACTTTCCTGACCTGCCAGAAGCTTGGTCTTTTGGAAGCCTACCAGCTCTCTCGCCGGTCTTCCCACACCATTTTGCGGTCCTTCAACATAAATCTGAACTATCTCTCGTCCAAAATATTTGGTACCGATATTGCGCACTACACACTCGAATACAAATTCTTCCTCACCATCTCTCTGTCTGGTATAGGAATCCCCCATCTCAATAGCAAAGCTTGTATAGGATAATCCATATCCGAAGGGGTACATTACCGCATCCTTACGGAACGTCTCAAAATATCTGTATCCTACATAGATATCTTCCCGGTAGATGTTCTTATCTTCTCCGCCATGGTTCCTGTCAGAGGGATAATCTGTAATTTGTTTTGCTATGGTATCTGCAAGCTTTCCCTGTGGAGTAACCTTTCCGGTCAGCACATCGGCAATGGCGTTACCGCCTTCCATTCCGCCCTGCCATGCATATATTACGGCTTTCAGATTCTCCGGCTTCTCCACGAAAGACAGGAAGCTCATGTCTATGATATTGGCTACGTTTAATACGACAACCACATTCTCAAATATATTGGAAACCTTCCGGATCATATCCTTCTCTGTCTCTGTCAGCAGATAGCTTCCCTCTTCCGGTTTATTATCCTTATCTTCGCCGGCTGTACGTCCGATGACAATCACTGCTTTATTGGATTCTTCCGCTGCCTGACGTACCAGCTCCTCCGTGAGAGGCATTTCCTTCTGACTCCAGGGTTCCTGTGCCCAGCCGCCTCCTCCGTTGTCAAAGGGATTCTCTTTTATCCACTTCTTGTATACGGCAGCCAGCTTCTCATTTACCTGAACTCTCCCACTGTCTCTCAGGCCGTCTAACAGATTCGTTACATAAGTAACGTTTACAGCACCTCCCGAACCGGTTCCGCTTCGATAATACTCAATCTGACACCTTCCGAACACTGCCACTTGGTCAGTCTCCTTAAAAGGAAGCACCTCCTTCTCATTCCGAAGCAAAACAGCCCCCTCAGCGGCAGCCCTTCTGCTAAACTCTGCTAAACCCTGTAAAGGAATTCCCAACTCATACTCTCCCATAGCCAATAACCATCCTCACGTTATAATCTTATCGTTTTCCAGACGTTTCTATATAAAAACGTTTTTTTCTGAATTTAGTTTAGCATAATATCTATCATCTTACAAGCATTAGTTCTTTCTTTTTTATCTGTTTTCTCGCCGCATTATTCAGCCTTTTCTCTCTCAGGAGTTTTTTTCTTAAACACAAACAGCTTGCTGAACACATAGTTCAAAACCATTACCACAACGGAAGAAATACAAATCTTTGCTATCCAATAATTCATGTGGATAGCATTGACCAAAACCTCCATAATCACAATATCCAAAAACCAGGTGGACAGTCTCGAGCCGGCAAATCCCATAAATTCCTTGAGCACCTTAGGATTTTGGCTGCGGAAGACCCATTTGCGGTTGAGTACATAGCCAAAGGAAACACCCGCTACCCAGCCAATGGTATTGATCACAAAATGCTGCGCACTGTTATTCGGATCCAGGCCCAGCGCTTCCGCAACCCAGCAGGCTCCCCACGAAACGATGGTATTCAGCACACCAACGATCAAATATATAATGATTTCCTCATACCTCTTCATCAATTCTTTTATCTTATCCATCATCTCAAATTCCTCATTCCAATGCTTGAAGCTTTTATCGTCGCTACGGATTCACCACATTCCGGTCTTCCCCCCGCAGATATGACTGAATGTTTAAATACACACCCTCCACGCATCTGGTTCTGGCTTCCACACTTGCCCATGCAAGATGAGGAGTAATAATCAGTCGGTTACTGTCCTGAAGCCTGCTCAAGGGGTTCTCCTCCGTAATAGGCTCCTTTTCAATAACATCCAGGCCTGCTGCCTGAATCTCCTCTGCCACAAGAGCTTGATACAAATCCCTGTTATTCACAACCGGACCTCTTGCAACATTGATCAGAATAGCGGTTTTCTTCATCTTCTGCAGTGCTTCCCTGTCAATAAAATCCCGCGACAGGTCACTCAGCGGACAATGCAGGGATAAAAAATCACTTTCCGCAAGCAGGGTATCCTTGTCTACCCGGAGATAATCCGTACAGGTGCTATTCCCTGTAATCGAATGGAAAATTACCTTACAGCCAAACGCAGCAGCAATTTTCGCCACCCTCCTGCCGATATTCCCCATACCTACAATCCCCCAGGTCTTTCCCTCTAATTCCAAAAACGGAATATCAAAATTAGAAAAACGGTCCTGAGCGGCGTAAGCACCGGATTTGACATAGTTGTCATAATGAAACAGCTTCTGGCTTAAGGCTAATGCCAGCGTAAAGGTATGCTGTGCCACCATGGCAGTAGAATAATCCACCACATTGGTTACCTTGATGCCCCGGGCTTTGCAGTATGCAAGATCACAATTGTCATAGCCTGTTGCCAGCTCACAGATCAGCTTTACCTTGGGAGCGTCCTTCAGGGTACGCTCATTCATGGGAGATTTATTGGCAATGATCACCTCCGCATCCCGAATGCGTTCCCGCACCTGCTCCTCTCCGACCGTATTGCCGTAACAGGTCACATTTCCCAGTTCACTCCAACAGTCCACCGAAATATCCGTACCGGCGCTGTTCCTTTCTAATGCTACTATGTTCATGATAAAGTCTTCCTTTCCAAAAAGCCTGCGGAACGATTCCCGCAGGCTTTCACTTTCTTCTCTCTTACAATCTCTTCATAAGCTCTTCTCTCTGCGCCTCGTATCCGGGCTTTCCGAGCAGAGCAAACATGTTCTTCTTATAGCTCTCAACACCGGGCTGATTAAAAGGATTCACACCAAGCAAATAGCCGCTGACGCCACATGCGAACTCAAAGAAATAGAACAATTCTCCCAAATAAAATTCATTTACCTCAGGAACGTTTATCATAAAGTTAGGCACCTGACCATCCGTATGTGCCAAGATCGTACCGTTCATAGCGCTCTTGTTCACGAAATCTACGCTCTTACCTGCCAGATAATTCAATCCATCCAGATCAACAGGCTCCTGACCAATGATAATTTCTTCTCTGGACTGTTCTATATTGATAACAGTCTCAAACATAATTCTGGAACCGTCCTGAATAAACTGCCCCATAGAGTGCAGATCGGTTGTAAGATCCACGCTGGCAGGGAAGATACCCTTCTGATCCTTGCCTTCGCTCTCACCGAAAAGCTGTTTCCACCATTCACTTACATAGTGAACTGCAGGCTCGTAGTTAGCAAGGATTTCCACAGATTTTCCCTTGCGGAGCAAAATATTACGGAGTGCTGCATACTGCAATGCATCATTGCTCTCAAAGTCATTCTCCAGGGCACGTTTTCTTCCGCTTGCAGCGCCCTCCATCAATTTATCAATATCTGCACCGCTGACCGCGATGGGAAGCAGACCCACTGCAGTCAGAACAGAGAAGCGTCCTCCTACATCATCGGGCACTACGAAGGTCTGATAGCCTTCCTCGTCAGCTAAATTCTTCAGACTTCCCTTTGCCTTATCCGTGGTTGCATAGATTCTCTTAGCAGCTTCCTCTTTGCCGTATTTCTTCTCAAGAATCTCTTTAAATACACGAAAAGCGATTGCGGGCTCAGTCGTTGTACCGGACTTGGAAATCATATTAACAGAGAAATCTCTGTCACCTACCACATCCATCAGATGCTTCAGGTATGTAGAGCTGATGGAGTTGCCACAGAAATAAATTTCAGGAGTCTTGCGAGTCTCTTTATCCAGCACATTATAAAAGCTGTGTCCCAAAAACTCGATAGCTGCTCTTGCACCAAGATAAGAACCGCCGATACCGATTACCAGCAGAACCTCAGAGTCCTTCTGAATCTTCTTAGCAGCTTCTTTGATTCTGGCGAACTCTTCCTTATCATAATCCACCGGAAGGTCGACCCAGCCTAAGAAATCATTCCCTGCTCCGTTTCCGGATACCAATAACTCCTTGGCATCCATTGTCAATTTTTTCATATAACCAATCTCTTCTGCAGAAATGAAAGAGCCGGTTTTGGAATAATCAAATGTGATTTGTTTGCTCATACTATCTTCACTCCTCCAACTGTCGTTGTAAATCATACGGTCTCAGTGTAGCAAAGTTACAAAGCAAATTCAAGAGAAAGTTTCAGGTAGCCAGAAATTCCTTTAACAGCAGCTCCAACGCCTCCTTCTCTTCCTCATTGATTTCCGCTATCGGTTCCGGTACTTTTCCGACCGCTTCTGAAATCGGTCCGCCCAGAGGCATCAATTCAACCGTCCTCCTTCCCTCTCCCGCGGAAATACGTTGTCTTCGTTCTCCCCGAAGGCTTCTGCGAGAGCCATATAATAGCTCCACATCATTCTCTGTCACGTCAATTCTGGCAGAAAGATGATTCTCCAGATAATCAACCAGATTCACCTTAAGCACACGTCTTTTTCCCTTCAGATCCACCACTGTGGACACAGAAAAATACAAATACAGCCCTGCAAAGCTTACAACATAAAAGGGCAGAATCTCTCCCAGCGTCCTTCCGCCCAGTATACTTCTGCAGATTCCCACACCGGCACACACCACAGACAACAGCATGGTTTGTCCTGACAAATGATACATGGTATCAAATGATAGGGGACCCAGTGCCAGGCGATTCAGAAACTTGTCCACAAACACAGGAATATTCGCCACCCCGTTATTCAACTGATAGCAATTGGCAAACTTCAGCTTGCACTGCTTCAACAGCTTATTTTCTGTTGAAGACATATTATCTGTTTCCCGTATCATCCTCTGATAGAGCATTCCCAGCAACACCCGCAGGAAAATACTCCCACCCAAAAAAGACAGTATCAAAATAGTTACAACCAGCTCTTCCCGAAAAATATCAAACATATCATACCCAGCCTTTCCGTAAATTTTTGCCCGGATCATATTTCCCTTTTACAGACTCAAGTATAACGTAAATATACCCAATTTTGTATGGTTTTTCATCGTCATTTTCTTCTCTGTCCTGACAGTCATTTACAAATAAAGCTCCTTTATAAACATATTAATAACCATGCCCTTTCCATAACCTGGGAACTTTGTGCCGTAGGCACAAATTCGCGTGTGAAAAATTTATTTTTCACACTAAGTAACTTAAAACATTAGAAATGATATGCTTCTTTCGACATTGTCTTCTCTCCCAAAATCTGCTATAATACGTTTCAATATCAGTGGAATTTATGAATGGAAAGGAAGATACTATGAGATATAAGACACAAGGAACCTGTTCAACCTTTATTGATATTGAATTGAAGGATGGTGTCATTGACTCTGTGGCATTTACAGGTGGCTGCAACGGCAATCTGCAGGGAATCAGCGCACTGGTGAAGGGAATGACCCCCGAAGAGGCAATTTCCAAATTGAAAGGAATTCGATGCGGCTTCAAATCCACCTCCTGTCCCGATCAGCTGGCACACGCATTGGAGAGTATGATATGAAAAAAATAGTATTAACAGGCGGTGGCACCGCAGGACATGTGACACCCAATATTGCTCTGCTGCCTTCACTGAGGGAGGCTGGCTACGACATTGCATATATGGGTTCCTATGACGGAATTGAAAAAAAGCTCATTGCAGATTTTGATATCCCTTATACCGGTATCTCCACCGGCAAATTCCGCCGTTATTTAGATCCCAAAAACCTTACGGATCCCTTCCGTGTCATCAAGGGATATTCCGAAGCCAAAAAGTACTTAAAGACTTTTCAGCCTGATGTGGTATTTTCAAAAGGAGGCTTTGTCAGCGTGCCCGTTGTACGTGCTGCTGCAGCCCTGAAAATTCCCTGCATCATTCACGAATCCGATATGACACCGGGACTTGCCAACAAGCTGTGCATTCCTGTAGCAGAAAAGGTGTGTTGTAATTTTCCGGAAACCATGAACCTGCTTCCGGAAACGAAAGCGGTTCTCACCGGTTCTCCCATCCGTGAAGAGCTGACCAAGGGGAATAAGCTTGCCGGACTTAATATGTGCGGCTTCACCGCCAACAAACCCGTTATTATGGTAATCGGAGGAAGCCTGGGTGCTGCCAATGTCAATAAGGCCGTAAGAGAAGCACTTCCCAGACTTTTAAACGACTTTCAGGTAGTACATTTGTGCGGCAAAGACAAAATAGATAATTTGCTTCTCAACACCCCGGGCTACAAGCAGTTTGAATACATTAAGTCCGAATTGAAGGATTTGTTCGCTATGGCGGATATGGTTATTTCCCGGGCAGGTGCCAATGCAATCTGCGAATTGCTTGCATTAAAAAAGCCCAATATCCTGATTCCCCTTCCTGCAGCAAGCAGCCGCGGAGATCAGCTTCTGAATGCAAAATCCTTTGAAACACAGGGCTTCTCCATAG
>CAYOHU010000003.1:18451-24802 GCA_964403845.1 uncultured Acetatifactor sp. | reverse complement strand
GATATTTACGGGTAAAAAGCTGTTGAATCAATTCTTCATGGTAGTAAGCCTGATATTCCTCCGTATAATCGCCCTGTACCGGGTCGGAGGTATGCCAGTTCAGCGCCTCGCAGCCGTATTCACTGCATCCGATGGGGATGTTTGGGTAGGCGGCATGAAACTGATCAAACCAAGGACCGTTCATGGAGGTATCACCGCCGTACCAGCCGAAATAGTGGTTATAGGAAACTACATCAGGAATCTGAATATAAGCAGAATCCATATTGCACATGGAGACACACGCAATAGCGGTGAGACGCGTTTGATCCATTTTGTGTACCAGATCATTTAAAAGTCTGTGGTTTTCCAGTAAATCGGAATCTTCCTCCCCTCTCATGGTAATTTCATTGGACAGTCCCCACACCACAATGGAGGGGTGGTTGTAATTTTGAATTACCAGCTCCTTCATTTGGGAGATGGTATTTTCACGACCGGCAGGCATGTGTTGGGAGATATAAGGAATCTCAGCCCAGACCACCATCCCACGCTCATCACACAAATCGTAGAAATATTGATCCTGCTGGTAGTGTGCCAGACGAATGGTAGTGGCACCCATTTCGCAGATTAGATCCATATCCTCCCTGTGATGCTCGGGAAGTAGGGCATTTCCATAGTCCCAACGATCCTGATGTCGGGAAACACCACGCAGGGGATATTCTTCGCCGTTTAAGAGAAAGCCCCTTTGAGGATCTATGACAAAGCTTCTGCAGCCGAAATGGGAGGAAATGCGATCAAGCACCTTATCGTTTTCCAACAGCTCTACAGTAGCAGTGTACAGGTAAGGGTCTTTCCGTCCGTGCCATAGGTGTACGTCCTTCAATAAAAATTGAATTTCGGTATCGGCTGTGGCGCGGGAGGCAACTGCCCGGCCCTCTCTGTCATAAATCGTGTAGCAAAGTGTCTGACTGTCTTTGGCATTGGTCAGGTAAGCTTCGATTTTTACCCTTGCATCATTGCCCCACACAACAGGCGTGATTTTCAGACCGGGTCCGCCGTGATCCTCCAAATCAAAATGCGAATGACTGACACAAATGATATTGACATCACGATAGAGGCCGCCATAAAAGGTAAAGTCAGCCATCTGGGGATACACATAGTCATTGGCGGAATTGTCTACGGCAATCACAAGCAGATTTTCTGCTTTTAAGGCATCTGTGATATTTACCCGCCAGGTGGAATAGCCACCGTCGTGGTGAGCCAATTTCTCTCCGTTCAAAAATACATCCGCAGAAGAGTTCGCGCCCAGCAGCTCCAGATAGTACTGCTCAGATTCCGGCAGCTCTGCTTTGACTATCTTCCTTGCATAGTAACAGGTTCCGCGGTAATAATCATTTTCACCATCCTGTCCGTCAATATTGTTCCAGGAATGAGGGAGGTTTACGAAATTCCATTTGGAAGAGATTTCTGAGGGAACCTCACATGCTTCCTTGCTAAATGCCCATTTTGCGTTTAAGTTATGAATTGTTCTCAAGGGTATATCCTCCTTTATATGCTTATTGTTGGTTCGCGGCGGCTTGTTTATACCTGCCGCAGATTTTTGCGGGAAGCTCTGCAGAGCTACTATTATTGTAAAGGATAAAATGAGGAAACGAGGAGGAAAATTTTTGCATAACTTTTGAGTAAAATCAGAAAATAGATGATATAAGGCAGGATGTGCAAATGGAAGGATGGGAGCACATTTGGTCTTGAAAGTCTGAGAAAAATCAGTATAATTGAGAACAGTAGTATATATGCTGTCATGAGAATCATATGGTTGATTGCACGTTTCGCAATCACCTATGTGAAAATCATATAGAAAGAGGAGAAGGGAAGGGTTAAAGCTTTGAAAACATTTATGGACAAGGAATTTTTGCTCAGTACGGATACGGCACAGAAATTGTATCATGAGTATGCAGAGGGAATGCCGATTGTGGATTATCACTGTCATGTAAGTCCGCAGGAAATCTACGAGGATAAGCATTTTGAGAACATCTCCCAGGTATGGCTGGCAGGAGATCATTACAAATGGCGAATTATGCGTTCTAACGGCGTGGAGGAAAAATATATTACCGGTGATGCAACCGACAGGGAGAAGTTTCAGAGGTTTGCGGAATGCCTGCCCCGGGCAATAGGAAATCCTATGTACCATTGGTGTCATTTGGAATTAAAGAAATATTTCGGTTATGAGGGTGTTTTAAATGGTGATACAGCAGAAGAGGTGTGGAAGCTGACAGCGGAAAAGCTCAGGGCTGCGGATATGGGAGTACGCGGACTGATTGAAAAAAGCAATGTTCTGTTTATCGGCACTACGGATGACCCCGTTGACTCACTCCAATGGCATGCCAAAATCGCAAAGGATGAGTCCATGAAAACTGTCGTAGGACCTTCCTTCAGACCGGATAAGGCTCTGAATATCGACAAGGCCGGCTGGAAGGAGTACATTGCTGTGCTTTCTGAGGTTTCTGAGCTTCCGATAGATGGTCTGGATACATTGGAAAATGCACTGCGCAAACGTATGGAGCATTTTCAGGCAAACGGCTGCAAGGCAAGCGACCACGGACTTGACAGAATGATTTTCCGTATTGGTGACCGCAGCAGTGCAGATGCCGTTGTTAAAAAGGGTCTGGCAGGGGAAAAGGTCTCTGCAGAGGAAGCGGAGATTTTGAAAACAACACTGCTTTTGTTCTGTGCAAAGGAATATGCCCGTATGGGATGGGTGATGCAGATTCACTATAACTGTATGCGCAATCCAAATTCTACCATGTTTGAGCAGCTTGGTCCGGATACCGGTTTTGACTGTATCGGACCACACAACGGTTCCGCAGAGCTGGCAAAGCTGTTGGATGCGCTGTACAAGGCAGATTCTTTACCAAAGACTATTTTATACAGTCTGGATGCTTCGGATAATGCATTTTTGGATGCATTGATCGGTTCCTTCCAGGGAACGGAAGTGGCAGGAAAGCTTCAGCACGGAAGTGCATGGTGGTTTAATGACAATAAGCAGGGGATGAGAGACCAGCTGATCAGTCTTGCAAATCTGAGCCTTTTAGGCAACTTTGTGGGAATGCTGACGGACTCCAGAAGCTTTTTAAGCTACACCCGTCATGAGTATTTCCGCCGTATTCTGTGTGATTTAATCGGTTCCTGGATTGAGAACGGAGAGTACCCGGCAGATTTAGGTCAGGCGGGAGGAATTGTGCAGGATATCTGCTGTAATAATGCAAGAAAGTATTTCGGATTATAGAGGATGAGCCGCTGTGCGGCAGAAAGTGAGGAATGACATGAATATGAAAATGTCCTTTCGCTGGTATGGCGACAGTGACCCTGTAACGTTAGAGTATATTTCCCAGATTCCCGGTATGCGCTCTATCGTTTCAGCAGTGTACGACGTAAAACCCGGAGAGGTTTGGCCGGAGGAAAGTCTTTCCAAAATGAAGGAGCAGTGTGAGGCGCACAATCTTGTCTTTGACGTGGTAGAGTCCATTCCTGTGCATGAGGATATTAAACTCGGCCGTGGGAATGTGGAGCAGCTTTTGGAGGTGTATTGTGAAAATATCCGTCGCTGCGCCAAATATGGGGTCAAATGTGTAACCTATAATTTTATGCCGGTTTTTGACTGGACCCGTACCCAGTTGGATAAAAAAGCTCCTGACGGTTCTACCAGTCTGGTAATGTACTGGGAGCAGATGAAGGGACTTGATCCCTTGAAGGATGATATTCATTTGCCCGGTTGGGATTCCAGCTATACTCAGGAAGAGGTGCGAGAGCTGATCGGAGCTTACGGCGAGCTTGGCGAGGAGGGACTTTGGAGAAATCTGGAGAAGTTCCTGAAAAAGGTAATTCCTGTGTCCGAGGAGTGTGGCGTAAAAATGGCAATTCACCCGGATGATCCGCCATATCCTATCTTTGGTCTCCCCCGTATCATCACCTGCGAAGAGAATCTGGATCGTTTCCTGCAGCTGGTGGACAGCCCGGCAAACTGCTTGTGCTTATGTACCGGCAGTCTTGGGTGTGCTGCAAGCAATGATATTCCGGCAATGGTCAGAAAATACGCTGCGAAGGACAGAATTGCTTTTATGCATATTCGCAATGTGAAGATTATGGAGGATGGTTCCTTTGAGGAGCGTGCACACCTTTCAGATTGTGGTACGCTAGATATTTATGAAATCGTAAAAGCACTGGTGGATTACGGATATGACGGCTATGTACGTCCGGATCATGGTCGCATGATCTGGGGGGAGACCGGTAAACCCGGATATGGGCTCTATGATCGTGCACTGGGAGCTACCTATATTAACGGATTGTTTGAGGCATGTGAGAAGGCCGCAGCGGATAAGGAGGAAAAATCATGAAGAAGAATGTATTGGACACAAACCTGACCGGAAAGGTTGCAGTTGTAACCGGTGCAGGAGGTGTGCTTTGCAGCTATTTTGCAAAGGTACTTGCCCGTGCAGGTGCGAAAGTGGCACTGCTTGACCTGAACGAGGAGGCAGCGCAGGCTTTTGCAGCAGAAATTAGGGAAGAGGGCGGTGTTGCAAAGGCTTATGCCTGCAATGTGCTGGAAAAGGACACCTGCTATGCAGTGGCTGAGCAGGTGCTTCAGGATCTGGGTCCCTGCGATATTCTGGTAAATGGTGCCGGTGGTAATAACCCCAGAGCAACCACGGACAAGGAATACTTTGAGATTGGTGATATTGATGCAGACACCAAGAGCTTTTTTGATTTGGATGCATCCGGCGTTGGTTTTGTGTTTAACCTGAATTTTCTGGGAACCTTGATTCCTACTCAGGCGTTTGCCCGTCAGATGGTAGGACGGGAGGGCTGCAGCATTCTGAATATTTCCTCTATGAATGCATATACTCCTCTGACTAAGATTCCTGCGTACTCCGGTGCAAAGGCAGCAGTCTCCAACTTTACACAGTGGCTCGCTGTTCATTTTTCCAAAGTGGGAATTCGTGTGAACGCTATCGCCCCCGGCTTCTTCTCTACAAAGCAGAACGCAAAGCTTTTGTGGAATGAGGATGGTACACCCACCGCTCGTACCGGCAAGATTCTGGCGGCTACCCCCATGGGACGTTTTGGGGAGAGTGAGGAGCTGGCAGGTGGATTACTGTTCCTGTTAAATAACGAGGCGGCAGGATTTATCACCGGTGTGGTACTCCCCATTGATGGTGGCTTCTCAGCATATTCGGGCGTATAACATAACCGAACATGAACAAGTACAAGCGTTTTTAATTAGCTACACCATTGAAATCCGTGGAAAACCGCGGAAAATCGGAATACAAGCCATTTTCCAAAGACTTATAAGATGTGGATATTTAAAAATCACGTAACTATACCGGGTCAGGCCGGTAAAGTCAGTAAGGCAAGGCTAAGACCGGACAAGGTCAAGTAAGGTTAGGTAAAGATAGAGGTAAAAGTATGAGTATAAATGAAAGAATATCAGAAATCGGAGTGGTACCGGTTATCAAATTAAATCATCCTGAGCGTGATGCAGCTCAGCTGGCCAAGGCTCTCTGCGCCGGTGGCGTGCCGGTGGCAGAGGTTACCTTTCGTGCGGAGGGGGCAGATAATGCAATCCGTCTTATGAAAGAGACTTGTCCTGAAATGCTGGTAGGTGCAGGAACCGTTTTGACCAAAGCACATGTGGACAGGGCAATGGCTGCAGGGGCAGAATTTATTGTATCTCCCGGCTTTGACCCTGAGTTGGTGGCATACTGTCAGGAGAAGGGCATTGCGGTATACCCCGGATGTACCACGCCTACGGATTACCATGCAGCACTGAAATATGGTCTGGAGGTAGTGAAGTTCTTTCCGGCGGAACAATCCGGCGGTTTGTCAAAAATCAAAGCGATGAGTGCCCCTTTTCCTATGTTTAAGGTGATGCCCACCGGCGGTATTTCCCTAAAGAACTTAAAAGAATATCTTTCCTGTCCCGTAATCTGTGCCTGCGGCGGTTCCTACATGGTTACCGCGGATTTAATTGATAATCAGAAATGGGATGAGATTACAGAATTGTGTAAACAATCAATCGAAATTGTAAAGGAGGCACGTAAGTAATTATGGCTAAGAGAATTGTAACCTTCGGCGAAATCATGCTTCGTCTGGCACCCAACGGATATTATCGTTTTTTCCAAAATGATCAGATGCAGGCTACCTTTGGTGGGGGAGAGGCAAATGTAGCAGTTTCCCTTGCCAACTATGGAATGGACAGCGTATATGTAACCAAGCTTCCGAAACATGCAATTGGGCAGGCAGCGGTGGATTCTCTGCGTTATTTTGGGGTGGATACCTCCAAAATTGTTCGAGGCGGTGACCGTATCGGTATTTATT
>CAYOHU010000003.1:0-18441 GCA_964403845.1 uncultured Acetatifactor sp. | reverse complement strand
GGAGAAGGGAGCTTCTCAGAGAGGCTCTGTCTGTATCTATGACCGTGCTCATTCGGCCATTCAGGAGGCACAGGCTTCTGATTTCGATTGGGATGAAATCTTTGAAGGGGCGGATTGGTTTCATTTCACCGGAATCACCCCGGCACTTGGACCTAATGTTGTAGAAATCTGCCGTCAGGCATGTAAAGCAGCAAGGGACAAGGGCATAAAGATTTCCTGTGATTTGAATTACCGTGGAAAGCTGTGGACTCGTGAAGAGGCACGTGAGGCAATGACAGACCTTTGTCAGTATGTCGATGTGTGTATTTCCAACGAAGAGGATGCAAAGGACGTATTTGGTATTGAAGCTGAAGGCAGTGATATCTACGGTGGCAAGCTGAATCATGAGGGCTATAAGTCCGTTGCCAAACAGCTTGCGGATACCTTTGGCTTTGAGAAGGTAGCAATTACGCTTCGTACCTCTATTTCTGCAAGCGATAACGACTGGGCAGGTATGCTGTATGATGGCGAGAATTACTGCTTCTCCAAATCTTATCACCTGCATATCGTTGACCGCGTAGGCGGCGGCGATTCCTTTGGCGGTGGTCTGATTTACTCCCTGTTGAATGGGAAATCCACTCAGGAGGCAATTGAATTTGCAGTTGCAGCATCTGCTTTGAAACATTCTGTGGAAGGTGACTATAACCGTGTATCCGTAGCAGAGGTAGAGAAGCTGGCAGGCGGCGACGGCTCTGGTCGTGTACAGAGATAAGCGTATTTTCAGTAGCATTCTTAAATAAATAGAAGTTATTATTCAGTACCACATAAAAAAGCATCCCGCAAATCGACTTTGTAGAAAGAAGATTTGCAGGATTTTTTTATTCCTGTGTTGCCATTGCTTTCAGTTTGACAAGCAGATTGTGAACGGGCGGAAGAGCCAGTAACAGCAGGGTCAGAACAGCTTCGGGAAGGATATAGCTGAGGTTGTACAAGGTGGATGCCCAGATGGCCGCCAGATTGCCTTGAAGGCTATCCACATAAGCGGTGTAGAAGAGGAAGCCGGATATCATGTGGAAGGCAAGTCGACCGGATACACCAACGATATATCCCATAACCAGACCATGTTTTTTACAGGAGAAGAAACCGGATAAACCCAATGCACCAAAAGCCAAAGGATAATCCAACAGTACCTGAGCCGGATGTACGACATAAGGACCTGTGATGAATTGCAGGATACCATAGGCTGTCGCTGCAATGATACCTGTGGCAGGACCGTACCAGTGACCGATCAGACAGACAATCAGCATACTGAACAAGGTGATGGAGCCGCCGTTTGGCAAACTGGGGAGTTTGATAACGGTGGCGATGACAGTTGCCAAAGCGATAGCCATGGCAGAAAAAACGAGTTGCTTTGTTTTAGACATAAAAAATCCTCCTTCGTTAGCGCGAGGAGGGACTACATCGAGTGGGTCATTTCTATTCTGCCGTTTGGAATGCCGGATACCGATTTTGTGCTAATCTTCCGTTTCCCTTTATTGCAGTAAAACAACAGATGACCATGCTTCCTTACGCCGGTATTATCCGGTTCAAGTAATGAGGGTTAGAATCCATAAGATTCAATCTCAGCGATGCGCTCCCCTAGCGGTTATTTTATTCAAGGACTACTATAATGGTTTGATGACAGGATGTCAATAATAAATTCATGAGATACGATGTACTATGTTGTAAGTAGGAGATTTTGTCAAAAAGCATAATTGTTCCTACTAAATTGTCGCTATCCCTATGTTGGTAGGGGACATATGCACCAGATGTCCCTACTAAAATGAAGAATTACACATATTGGTTGGGTAGTTATGCCCCGCCCCCATACAGAAAAGAAAAAGAATGCTTGGTTTGACACCGGGATAGGTGAGGTGTATAGTATTGTTGAGATATCGTATCCATACTGAGGGAATTTGCAAAGCTCAAAGAGGAGCAGAGGAAAAGCTCGGATTGTGAAGAGACTTTATGGATGCTTATGAGGACAGGAGCATCCATGAATCAAGGATGGACATAAAGGAGCAATGGATTTAAATGCACTATGGAATTAAATCCACAATGGAATAAAAGCACAATGGAATTAAAGCACTATGGAATTAAATGCACTATGACTTTACAGAAAAATACGTTATGGAAAGAAAAAAACAATGTTTCACAATAAACTGGTAATGGGAATTTTGGCGCATGTGGATGCGGGAAAGACCACACTTGCGGAAAGCATATTATATACTTGCGGAAGAATCCGCACCGTCGGAAGGGTGGACCATGGGGATGCCTTTCTGGATAACTATGCCCTGGAGCGAACCAGAGGGATTACCATATTTTCCAAACAGGCACAAATCCGGTGGGAGAATCGGGAGATTACCTTGTTAGACACACCGGGACATGTGGATTTTTCGGCGGAGATGGAGCGAACCCTGCAGGTGTTAGACTATGCTGTTTTAGTCATCAGCGGCGCAGATGGTGTGCAGGGGCACGTGGAGACCTTATGGAGGCTTTTGAAGCGATATGAGATTCCGACCTTTCTGTTCGTTAACAAAATGGATCAGGAGGGTACCGATAAGGACAGGCTGCTGGAGGAATTGCAGGAAAAGCTGGATGAGCGATGCGTGGAATTTGGTTCGGAGGCAGAGCAGGAGAACAGAGAGAGGTTCTTAGATGCCATTGCAATGTGCAAGGAATCTTGCATGGAGGAGTATTTGGAGACCGGTGAACTCATGGTGGAAAGCATAGCGGATGCGATTGCGGAAAGGCAGGTGTTCCCTTGCTTTTTTGGGTCTGCCTTAAGGCTGACGGGCGTGCAGGAATTCCTTCATGGAATCGGACAATATACTCTTTCACCGGAATACCCGGAGGAATTCGGTGCCAAAGTGTATAAAATTGCCAGGGATACATCAGGAAACCGTTTGACCTATCTGAAGGTAACAGGCGGTGCTCTGCGGGTGAAAATGTTCGTAGGGAATGAAAAGAGTGCGGGAAACAGCACCTTTGGTGAAAATACGGTCTGGGAAGAAAAGGTGGATCAGATACGAGTCTATGATGGGGCAAAATACAAAGCAGTGGAGGAGGTCACAGCAGGCGGTATCTGCGCGGTGACAGGCCTCACCCGCACCTTTGCAGGACAGGGACTGGGGATGGAGACCGAAAACAGTCTGGCGCTGCTTGAGCCTGTGTTGACGTATCAGATTGTGATACCACCGGAGTGTGACCCCATTACAGTTCTGGGACAGCTCAGACAGCTGGAGGAGGAGGATCCTCAGCTGCATCTGGTCTGGAAGGAAGAAACGAAGGAAATCCATGTGCAGGTCATGGGCGAGGTGCAGATTGAGATTCTAAAAAGTCTGATACAGGAGCGTTTCGGGCTGGAGGTGGGCTTTGACACAGGAAGTATTGTATACAAAGAGACCATTGCGGAGCCAGTGGTGGGAATCGGTCATTTTGAACCGCTCAGACACTACGCAGAGGTACATTTGTTATTAGAGCCGGGGGAGAGAGGAAGCGGTCTGCAGTTTGCCTCCCTATGCAGTGAGGATATGCTGGATCGCAACTGGCAGAGACTGGTGATGACCCATCTGGAGGAGCGGGTGCATCCCGGTGTGCTCACCGGTTCAGAGATTACGGATATACGGATTCTGCTGATTGCCGGCAGAGCCCATCAGAAGCATACTGAGGGAGGAGACTTCCGTCAGGCTACTTATCGTGCCGTGCGTCAGGGATTACGCAGAGGGAAAAGCATATTGCTGGAGCCGGTATTTGCCTTTCGGTTGGAGATACCTACAGAAAATCTGGGGCGTGCCATGACGGACATTAAACGAATGTACGGTGATTTTGATGTGCCGGAAACAAAGGGGAGCACGAGTATTTTGACCGGTACAGCCCCTGTGGCAACCATGAGGGATTACCAGAGAGAGGTCAATGCCTACACCGGAGGAAGGGGAAGATTTGCCTGTATGGTCAAGGGCTATGAGCCCTGTCATAATGCGGAGGAAGTGATAGCCGGAATACAGTACGACCCAGAGGCGGATATTGCCAATCCTACGGGTTCGGTATTTTGCGCCCACGGAGCCGGATTTGTAGTGGACTGGAATCAGGTGGAGAACTATGCTCATGTGGAGAACCGCTGGAGCGCTGAGGACGCGGAAGAAGGGATGAATGCCACAAATGCGGTAAATGCTGCAACCGGTAATGACCGGAGGCAAAGCAGGAACGTATCGGATTACATTACCCAGGAAGAAATAGAGACGATTTTTCAGCAGACCTATGGAAAGAAGCCCCGGGAGAAGAAGCATTATCGCCGCTATCACCGGAGTGGGAACAGACTTGAGAGAGAGATTCCAAGCTCCGGCAGACAATCGGAGTATCGCTCCGTCGCATCGCAGAAGAAGGATGAATATTTGCTGGTAGACGGATATAATATTATTTTTGCATGGGAAGAATTACGGGAGCTGGCAGCACGTAATATAGATAGTGCCAGAGACCGACTGATGGATATTCTCAGTAATTATCAGGGATATCTGGGGAATACGTTAATACTGGTATTCGATGCCTATAAGGTGAAGGGAAATCCGGGCTCTGTACAGCAATATCACAATATCCATGTGGTTTACACCAGGGAGGCAGAGACGGCTGATCAATATATTGAAAAGACAGTACACCGGATAGGTCAAAAATATCAGGTGACCGTGGCAACCTCGGATGCTCTGGAACAGATGATTATCTGGGGAAACGGAGCGCTGCGCATGTCTGCTGCGGGATTAAAGGAGGCAGTGGAGAAAGCTGCAAAGGAGCTTAGGGAGAGCTTCGATATTGGCAGCGCGGAGTGAAGAGGCTATCAGTGCCCGGGAAGTGACACTGCTTTTTCGGATAGGCAGCACGGTTGCACCGGAAATGTCGAAAGAGAAATAACGGTGAAGAATCTGATAGAGATTCAAAGGAGAGTTGTAGGATTTTCGGGGCTCGGTTGATTGCACCCCAATTGTATTTATGGTAAAATTAGGGATGTTTGTACAAGCTGAAATATGCTTTTGAAATGGAGGATTATTATGTTGCATTTATTATTTCCGGAGGGCTCAGAATCACTCATGGCATTCGGAGGAATTTTATTTGCGTTTGTAGCGACAGTCTTCGCCACAGCGAAGCTTTGCGGATACCTTCCCAAGGATGCGGGAAGGGATTATGCACATGACGGAAAGCTGTCTGCCGGGAAGCCAAGGGGTGCAGGCATTATTTTTGTGCTTGCATTTGTGGCAGCAGCACTTTTGTTTGTTCCCATGAAGGCGGAGATTTTAATATATCTGATTTTGCTGGTCATTTCCATGATGACCGGATTTTTGGATGATGCCTCCAAAACTCCCTGGGGAGAGTATAAAAAGGGCTTTCTGGACTTATGTGTGGCTGCCATGGTCGCCATGACATTTCTGAAATATAATTCCGCTACCGTAGAGTTTGCATTGTCGGGTGTAAAGATAGCTCTGCCTCCGGTAGTGTTTGCCATACTGGCTGTGGTTCTGGTGTGGACCTCTGTGAATGTTACGAACTGTTCTGACGGTGTAGACGGACTTTCGGGAACTCTGACTATTGTAACACTAATGACAATATATTGCATTGACCGGATAAAGAGTAAAGAGGTGGAAATCTCTTTTATGATTCTGCTGTTTGCAGTGTGTATTCTGGGGTATCTGTGGTACAATGCAACTCCCAGTAAGCTGATGATGGGAGATGCAGGCTCCAGAGCCATGGGGCTGTTCATCAGCATTGCAATATTGAAGACCGAAAGCCCTTTTTTGTATATCCCGGTTGCACTGGTGCTGATTCTGGACGGAGGCTTGGGACTGCTTAAGGTATCTCTGCTTCGTTTCTGCAAGATTCGTATATTGAAAAATGTGAGAACACCGCTTCATGACCATGTGCGCAAGGTATGGGATTGGTCCAATACCCAGACGGTATTTCGGTTTGCTATTATTCAGATTATCCTTGGTGTGGCAGTGGTGTATGGAATTCAGGTGTAATGTGTGAACCAAACCCACAGAAGTCCAAGGATGTAGTTGTCAGGAGAATACCTCCTGAATGAAATGATTAGAATGAGGATGCTTATGTTTGACGAATTAACCCCCGGTGATATTAAGAAAATGGAAGAGGAAATAGAATATCGTAAGCTTGTGGTTCGCCCTAAGGCATTGGAGGATGTAAAAGAAGCCAGAGCTCACGGTGATTTAAGTGAGAATTTTGAGTATTATGCGGCGAAAAAGGTGAAAAACCAGAATGAAAGCCGTATCCGCTATCTGGAGAGAATGATCAAGACAGCGAAGGTGATCTCGGAGGATTCCGCGGCAGATGAGGTTGGAATCAATAACACGGTTACGGTGGAGTTTGTGGATGACGGTTCTGTGGAGACTTACAAGATTGTCACCACGGTGCGCGGGAACTCTCTGGAGGGCTTGATCAGTAATGAATCTCCTTTGGGAAAGGCTCTTCTTGGCAAAAAAAAGGGAGCTGTCGCCCATGTGGAGGTAAATGCCAATGTGGGATATGATGTGCGCATTGTATCCTTTGAAAATACGGTGGATGACGGCAGTGATAAATTGAGGAGCTTTTAGAAATGAAACAGTATTTGCTTTTTGACCTGGATGGTACGTTGACAGATCCCAAGATAGGGATTACAACCTGTGTACAATATGCCTTGCAGTCATTTGGGATCGATGAGCCGGATCTGGACAAGCTGGAGCCATTTATCGGACCGCCCCTGAAGGAAAGCTTTATGAGCTTTTACGGTATGGAGGACGCACAGGCGGAGGCGGCTGTGGAAAAGTACCGTGAGCGTTTTAAGGACATCGGTTTGTTTGAAAACAGGGTATATAAAGGGATTCCGGAAATGCTTCGTACTCTGAAGGAGCAGGGCATGCATCTGGCCGTGGCATCCAGTAAGCCTACGGTATTTGTGGAACGTATTCTGGAGCATTTCCGATTAGAACAGTATTTTGAGGTAGTTGTGGGCAGTGAGCTGGACGGCAGAAGAGTGAATAAGGACGAGGTGGTACAGGAGGCTTTAAAACGTCTGTTTCAGCACAGAACGATTCAGCGGGAGCAAATCTACATGATCGGTGACCGGAAATTTGACGTTGAGGGCGCGAGGGCTCACGGAATTGAAAGTGTAGCGGTGGCTTATGGTTATGGCGGCGTAGAGGAACTGAAGGAAGCAAAAGCAGACTATGTGGTATGCACTGTAAGCGAATTGCGGGATCTTTTGCTTCGGGATGTGAAGGAGGCAGAATATGAGCGTCAAAGGAAGGCAAGCCCCTCCCGGAAAATATTGACGATAGCGTTTCCCATTTTGCAGTTCATGATTGTAAGACTGGTCAGTCTGTATTTATTGTATGCCGTGATACAAAGGGTCGGCGGCATGCTGAACGGTGCAATCAGCAGAGGGCTGGTAATACGGGACGAGACGGGAACAATCGTGGGTCTTACGGGAAATACTGCTGTCATCCTGTCGGCATTGTCCTACATAGCAGCCGGGGCAGCAGTTGGCAAAAAGGCTAAGGGGCTGATTGCCGAAACGGCGGAGGATATGAAGCTGGAGCATTTGAGACGGGTTCCCCTGTGGCATTATCTGCTGTTTGGCCTGTCAGGCATTGCTGCTGTATGGGGACTCAATCTGCTGTTTGGTCTGTCGGGGCTTATGGAACAGTCTTCTTATCAGGCTGTGGCAGCGCAGCAGTATTCAGCAAGCTTTTTGGTGGGGCTGGTGTGTTATGGTTTAATCACGCCCATAGCGGAGGAGCTTCTGTTTCGCGGAATCGTTTATCACCGTCTGAGACGCCTGACCGGAGCCGGAATCGCAGTCCTTGCCTCTTCCCTGCTGTTTGGTCTCTATCATATGAATTGGGTACAGGGGATTTACGGTCTTCTGATGGGGTGTCTGATGGCTTATGGATATGAGTATTTTGGCAGCTTCAGAGTACCTTTGGCAATACACATACTGGCGAATGTGCTGGCGTATTCCCTTACCCTTTTGCCTGTGGCAGAAGGGGTATTGGTAAGCTGGCCGGCGTGCATGGTGTATCTGTTAGTTACAGTGGGATTTCTGTTGGTATTGCATAGGCAGCGGAGAACGGAATAAAGGCTGTGTACGGGGAATTTACGCAGTCGGCACAGTCGGATATCAAGGAGCGAAAGCATATGAAGAACTTGCAGGATAAGGAAAATAAAATAGCTGTAGTACCGGGGAAAAATCCCAGAATGGCTAATTTGGAGATGCTCCGCTGCATCGCCATGCTGATGGTCGTGGTGCTGCATTATCTTGGAAAAGGCGGATTGCTGGGAGATATGACAGCAGGAAGCCTTACCGGAACACAGATGGTGGCATGGGTGCTGGAATCCTTCTGTATTGTGGCAGTAAATGTGTATATGCTGATCAGTGGCTATTTTCTGAGCTGCTCTTCTTTCAAGCTCAGCAGATTGCTGAAGCTTTGGCTGCAGGTGTGGTTCTATTCGGTGGGAATCGGGCTGCTGGGAGCGTTTACAGGGCTCCTTCCGGCAGAGAAGTTTGATACACATTACCTTTTGACATTGCTCTTCCCGATTACCATGGAGCATTACTGGTTCATGACGGCGTATGTATTTCTTTATCTGTTGCTGCCGTATGTGAGCATGGCAGTCCGCAGCATGAATAAGCGTCAGATGCAGATGGCGTTGGGTGTCTTATTATTGGTGTTCTGTGTGCTGAAATCAATCCTTCCCGTTCGTCTGGAAACAGATCAAAAGGGATATGATTGCATCTGGTATCTTTGCGTGTTTCTCACCGCTGCGTATATTCGTAGATTCGGCATTCCCTTTCTGCAGAAGAAGTGGAGATGTATTCTTCTATATGTGGCAGCCTGTACGGCGATTTTCGCGGAAACCATGTGTCTGCATCAGATTAATCTGAGAACGGGCAGTTTTGGATGGATCATGCAAATTGCGGAGGAATACAACCATCTGTTTCCTTTTTTAGCCGCCATCGGACTGTTTATGACATTTCTAATGACAGATATGTCAGGATTGAAGGCAAGGCTTGTAACGCGCATAGCACCTTATACTTTGGGAGTTTATCTGCTTCACGAGAACATGGGTGTCAGGTATGCATGGCAGAAATGGCTGTGGGCAGACAGAGTGTCGGGTATCCCCGGATTACTGCTTAGTGTGTTGACGGCAGCCGTCATTGTGTTTACGGTTGGAATTCTTGTGGATTTTTTGAGAGAGCTGTTAATGAGAGGATTGCATACAGTTTTGATGAGGTTTATCCTGTATCGAAGGCTTGCGGACAGAATCGACGCTGTGGATGCCATGTGCAAAAAGAGTGCTTCGCAGGCGTGAATCGCATGGCTTGCAAAATCAGAATCGTAGAGATATGGGCAGACAGCGTGAGGGTGTCGTTAGCTTTAAGCTGCTGTACCGATATGATAGGAGTAGCAGATATATGATAACTGACAATGAAAAACAGAAAAAAAAATATGCCTGTCTGGAGTCCTTGTATGTATTGGTCCTTGGCTTATACCCTCTGCGCCACATTTTCATTGGCTTGGATTTGTGGGACACGGGATATAACTATGCCAATTTTCAATATATGGGAATGGAACATATGGATTCCATGTGGCTCTTTTCAACGTATCTGGCAAATACAGTGGGAAATTTCCTGATGAAGCTGCCGGCGGCAGGAACTCTGGCAGGAATGAATTTTTATACAGGGCTGTTTCTCAGTGCTCTGGCACTGACGGGATATTTCTTCTGCACTAAAAGGTTGAAAATCATGCCACTTGTTGCTTTTATCGGTGAATTTATAGCAATCAGTCTCTGTTGGTGTCCCACCGCAAAGTTGTACGATTATCTGACATATCTTTTGTTTCTGTTTTGCGTTATTTTCCTCTATTTGGGGCTTACACAGAATAAGAGGTGGTATCTGTTTGGGGCAGGTATCTGTCTTGGAACCAATGTGTTGGTACGTTTTTCAAACTTGCCGGAGGCTGCAATGATCATAGCAGTGTGGGCTTATGGAGTTGTGGAGGCTACGGAATGGCGTAAGAATACCGCCAAGGCTTCCGAACAGCTCCAAACAGGCAGGCAGAAAAGAGAAGGCTCCGGTGCATGGGGTCAAACGGTCAAACGTACCCTGTGGTGTCTGGGTGGCTATCTGACGGCATTAGCTGTACTGTTTGGGTATATCGGAATGCGCTATGGTCTCGAGGAATATATTGCAGGGATACAACGTCTGTTTGCCATGACGGACAATGCCACGGATTATAAAGCGGCATCGATGCTGATGGGAATGGTGAATGCATACAAAAGAGAGAGCTACTGGGCAGTGCGGCTTTTGGCGTTTGTGCCGGCAGGAATGCTTGTGTTTGTTGCGGTCAGATTGGTCTTTAGGAATACAAAGCTACGGGATGTTGCAGAAAAATGCTGTTACGGTGTGAACATTCTGCTGGCTGCTCTGGCGATTGTCTGGTTGTATTATAAGCACTTTTGTTCCTTTGCCTTTTACAGCTATGATTCTATGCTGCGTCCGGGGGTTCTGTTTCTGATGCTGACCATGGCAATTGCGGTGCTTCGGATTTTCAATAGGAATAGTCCTAAGGAAGAGAAGTTGATTTCCGGAATGGTATTGCTTGTGGTACTGTTGACCTCTATCGGTAGTAATAACGGAGTGTTTCCCAGCCTGAATAATCTGTTTGTGGCGGCTCCGTATACCATCTGGCAGAGTGCTGTGTTTGTGGGAAATGCGAGGGAACGCGTGATTGGTCGTTCAACAAGTCCTTTGATCCTTTTGCTGCATCCGTTTCCTGCAAAATGTGTTATTACGGCATTTTTGGCATTGCTCTTGTTTCAAAGTACCTTGTTTGGAGTGAAATTTGTATTTGTGGAAGGTACCGGAGTGCAGGATACCTCTGCTTCCATAGATAACAATGAAATCTTGAAGGGAATTCAGATGAGTCCCCGTAGGGCAGAATGTCTGAACACAATCAGTGCCTATGTGGAAGAAAACGGGCTGCAGGGGAAAGAGGTTATTCTTTATGGCAGTATTCCCTCGTTATCCTACTATTTACAGATGCCTCCCGCATTTAATTCCTGGCCTGATCTGGCTTCTTACAGTATCACGCAGATGGAAGCAAAGCTTACAGAACTCAGCTCGGAGCTAGAGGAGCAGAGTGCGGAGCGACCGGTCATTATCGTGGACAGAGAGAAGCTGGACGCATTGGAGCAGGATGCGAAATGGAAGCTGATCGTAGACTTTCTGGATACGTATGACTATGTACAGACCTTTACAAATGAGAAGTTTGTGATGTGGGAATAAGTTTTTTACGGCAGTGGAAAAAAGGTCTGCGGCTTATAATAGCTGCAGACCTTTTTCTTCGGCTCCACGCATGACCTCATCGGGCCACAGAGAGCATTGTACTTCACCAATATGTGCTTTTCGTAAGAAAAACATACAGATTCGGGACTGACCGATACCACCGCCGATGGTGTAGGGAACTTCTTCCCTGATCACTGCCTGATGGAAAGGCAGCTGTGCTCTTTCAGGACAACCGGCCTTATCAAGCTGGGAGAGCAATGCATCCTTATCAACACGGATTCCCATGCTGGAGAGCTCCAAAGCGATATCGAGAACGGGATAATATACGATAATGTCGGCATTCAATGCCCAATCATCGTAGTCCGGTGCACGTCCGTCGTGGGGTTCGCCGTTCTCCAGAACATCACCAATCTGCATAATGCAGACAGCACCCTTTGCCTTTGCTATGTAGTACTCTCTTTCCTTTGGAGTATAGTCAGGGAACATTTCTTCCAATTCTCTGGTGGTAACAAAGAAGATATCATGAGGAAGAATTTCCTCAATATAGTCGAAATGAATCGCCATATATTTTTCAGTTTTGCGCAGTACCTTATATACGGTGCGCACCACATCCTTCAAGGTATCGATATTACGATCCTCTTTAGCGATAATTTTCTCCCAGTCCCATTGATCTACGTAGATGGAGTGAATGTTGTCAACCTCTTCATCTCTGCGGATAGCACTCATATCGGTGTAGAGACCTTCGCCTACAGAGAAACCGTATTTTTTCAACGCAAAGCGTTTCCATTTGGCAAGAGAGTGCACAATCTCCGCTTCTCTGGAATCCTGATGCTTGATATCAAAGGTGACAGGACGTTCTACGCCATTTAAGTTATCGTTCAGACCGGAGTCCGGGTCGACGAAAAGCGGTGCAGATACACGCAACAGCTGCAACCGTTCAGCCAAAAGACCTTGAAAGAAATCCTTTACCATTTTGATACCCTTTTGGGTCTCGTAGAGACTCAATTCGGATTTGTAATTCTCAGGTAAGTAAAATTTTGACATAATCGTAATCCTGCTTTCTTAATTTCAAAAGTTATATTCCTATATGTGACTATTCAGAGCCACGCAAATCTGTGAATACGCGGCTGCCATGCATGCATGAGCAGAAGTGTATTTAAAGATTTATGTGGCGAGATAACCACATGAGCAAAAGGAAGGTGCTGAAAGCACGTTTTTGCGAATGGGGTTCTGAATAGTTACTCCTATATTATTTAACTGCTTTTCGTAGTATTTTGCAATAGTTTTTTCGAAGATTCTAATATCTTGGAAAACACCCTTGAAAAAGTCGAACAGGTGTGCCGTTCTCAAAGAAAAGAATAAATGTTCAATTACGTGAAATAATCCTGAAACCGGTGAGAGCCCGGGGCGCAGGAAACAAGGAGCAGGAAATGAAATTACAGACCGTTTTCCCATGGAGAAATTTATGCTGTATGATGAGAATAGAAGGCTTTTGGGGCTGAATCCTGCCGGACAGCAGTGGTATGTGATAAGGGAGCGTAAAAATTCGGATTTGCAGCGGAATATGCTACCCCTTCGATTCAGAGAATATATGGAAAGCAAAGAACGTATCTGTCCTGAGAAAACCTGGCGGAATTATTGTTGCAGTTACATTGACCCAAAATAGCTGCATTATGCCATTTGAAACAGTTCAGCTTCAGCTTCGGCATACTCTGCTTCTGTGCAACCAAGTTCAAGAATGAAATCTTTCGTACATCCTTTACTCTGTGTTCGCTCATAGTGAGTTCTCCTTTATATAGATGGACAGATGCTCCATGGCGTTGTTATCATTATCACAAATACAGATTCTGGACTATGAAATCCAGACATTATGCTGCTCATAATCGGTACTGTTATGTTTACGCAGGAAAAAGGCAGTGGTATCATGCCCATCCTGCGGGTCTCAAAGTATGGTCGGTTGAGGACTGCGATTGCCAAAATGCTTGCAACCGCGATTATGTCTGTTGGAGTTCTATTGATTTTCACGTTTACAGCATGGGCACTGATTGGAGTGTTTGTAGGATACTGCAAGGTGGATAATCCGATTCAGGTGTTGCAGCAGTTTGTACTTTGTCCCTATGATATTACGATTGGCAGGTATTTTCTAATTACATTGTTTGTAAGAATACTGGCGTATGTATTATTTGCCGTCATAATTGTATTTTTCAGCGTGTTAGTATACCATTATGCGCTTACCTATGTCTGTGGTCTGATATTCCTGGGAGTGAACCTCGGGCTGCTTCAAATGCAATACTTAAATGCGGATAGCATATTGAAAAATCTGAATCTCATTGCAACCTCTACGGTCAATTCTTTATTTGTTCGTTATCGTGCTTATAATTTGTTTGGAAATGTTGTGGATTATGTTCCGTTCATGATGATTGTTTACCTTGCATCTATAATCCTGTTGTCGGTCTCAATTGTATGGAAACACAGCTGCTGTAGAGAAACAGGGCTTCCCCGGTTGGAGAATGTGATAGCAAAGCATAGAAAAGCTATCGACCGAAAAAACAGGAAAGCAGTTTTTACAAAGGTGGGAGGACATTCGCGTTCTCTGTTTGGCGCGGAAATATATAAAACACTTATAGCTTCCGGATATTGAATTTATTGCCCGTGATATTATCATGCTGAAAAAGGGTGTTATTGTGGACAATGCGCCATCTCATGAGTTGACGAAAAAGATTGAAGGGAAGGTGTGGAAGGTGCCATGCAGGGAGGCGGAAGTGCATGAGCTGCAGAGCCGGTTCCGTGTAACCAATATTTCAAGGGAAGAAGAAAGCAGCGCGATTACGCTTCGCGTGTTAGCAGAAAAGAAACCAACAGAGTCGGCGAAGCAGATATCGCCGACTCTGGAGGATTATTATTTGTATACCTTCGGAGAAAATAGTACTGTGTAAGGCTTATTTGTCATAAACCGTATTTGCCATCTTGGATAAATCCTGATCACCTGCAGCAACCGGACGAATTCTCATTGTGTAGGTGAATTCCTTCTCACTCAGACGATACTGAGGGAGGAGGTCAGGACCGCAGGAATTGGATCCGACACCGCTTTGGCGATAATCAAAACCAATAATTGTCTTGTCACGAACAGGCAATTCAAAGTTATGCCCACAATCAGTCAGCTCGGCATGGCTGTAAGGCAACGCTTCAAAATCAAAGCAATTCTCACCGATAAGCATAATACCGTTTCCGGATGCATCGCGGACTGTTGCCCACTTGGTATTGTAATGGTTTCCGGATGCCTGAGGACGGATATAGCCGGTAAAATCCTTCTCCACAGTTGTGTTGAACAGACCAATATAGGATGCATTATGGCGGTCAATATAGCTGTCACCGGGGCCGTAGCCAAAATAGGTAACATTATCAAAGCTCTTATCCATTGCAAAATTAATACCGAAGCGCTGTAACCAGGGAGCACTTTCTGCGATGGATACGGAGGTGGTTACCTTGATTTCTCCCACACTGTTTACAATCCATTTTGCTGTACCGTGAATCTCCGGTCTCTTGGTATCGGAAACAAGAGCAAAGTCAACAGCAATCTCAATGTCCGAGTCAGTTTGTTCTGTCTTGCAAGCATATACACGGGTGTAGGTATCGTTGAAACGATGATTCATCCAGTCGTGCTTGCGATTTCTTTCGTTGTCGATAGGTGCACGCCATACGGTGTACTCCATCGGAGCGGTCAGCAGACTCTTGCCGTTTGCCTCCAAACCGGAGAAGGTACCATGTATCTTGTCAAAGGTATAGGAGAAGCTTGATCCTGTGATGCTGATTGTGCGGCAATCTTCATTTATGCTAAGCTTGCCTTCCGGCAGAGCCACTGTCTGTGTCCGGCTTGCGGTGTCGAGCTTGAATTGACTCCATGCCATTTCGGTTCCGACAGGGACAAGAGCAGTTTCTTCTTTTTGACGGAAGAATATACGAATATAGCTTTCTCCCGCAGCAGGAGTCTGATACGGTATGCGGACTATTTCAGATTTGTGCGGCTGGATGGTCGGCATATCAACGAAACCATTGTCTGTAATTTTACCGTCACAGGTCACTTCATAACAACACTCCAGATGGGAGAGAGTGATGAAGTCATAGAGATTATGTATCTCAAACTCTCCGGCAGCAAGGTTTACAGATGTAACCTTCACAGGCTGAACGACATATTTTAGTTCTACAAGTCCGGGCATGGGTTCTTTGGTGGGAGAAATCAGACCATCGCAGCAGAAGTTGCTGTCGTGGTGAATCTCACCGAAGTCACCGCCGTAGCCATATTTATCAACACCGGACTCCGTCTTGCCCATGTACAGACCGTGGTTAAACCACTCCCATACGAAAGCACCGAAGAAGTTATCATTTGCATAAATCACATCCCAGTAGTCCTTCAGATCCCCGGGGCCATTTCCCATTGCGTGACAGTATTCGCAAAGCATATAGGGACGTGGGTCAAGCTTACTCTTACAGAATTCATCCGACCATTGAACGCCGGCATACATACGGCTCACTACATCGGCCTCAGGTGCGAATCTCTTAGGGGTGATTTCCCAGTGACCCTCATAATGGGTAAATCGGGAGGCATCTCTTTCTTTACAATATTTCAGTGCGGCCATGATATTTTTGCCGTAGCCGGATTCGTTACCCATTGACCAACCGACTACACAAGGACGGTTCTTGTCACGTTCTACCATGCGACCAACACGGTCAAGGTATGCCCCCTGCCACTCAATATTTTCTGACAGCCAGTCATTGCTGCCCATTTCATAAATACCGTGAGTTTCAATATCAGCCTCGTCCAGCACATAGATACCATACAAATCACACAGCTGTAAGAAGCGTGGATCATTGGGATAATGAGAGGTACGGACAGCATTGACATTGTGCTGCTTCATCAGCGCAATGTCCTTTGTCATATCGCTGGGGGTACAAACATAACCGGTTTTGGCTGTGAAGTCGTGGCGGTTTACACCTTTAAGCTTCACCAGACGACCATTGATCTTGATCAGATCACCATCCACCTTTACATTACGAATACCGATTTTTTCAGCAATATACTCATCTGCTGCAGCGATTACGGCAGTGTAGAGAACAGGAGTCTCAGCACTCCAAAGCCGAGGAGATACAACCTCCGCGTTTGCATGACCGTTGGCATCGGGATGCAACACGCAAAGCTCCTCACCGTTCGGTGCAGTCAGGGTAATCTGTGCATTCTCCGGGTTTGACATCTGCAAATCAAAGCTAAGCTTTGCTGTGAGGAAATCATCTGAGAGTTCAGTCTTAATTTCATAATCCTTCAAATGTCCTTCGGGACGGGCGAGGAGATAAACGTCACGGAAAATACCTGACATACGCCATTTGTCCTGACACTCAAGATAGGTACCATCACACCATTTAAGCACAATAACGGTGATACGGTTGGTGCCATTATTCAGGAAATTGGTCACATCAAATTCACTTGTCATGTGGGAAACCTGACTATAGCCCACAAACTGACCATTTATATAAAGATAAAAACAGGAATCAACACCTTCAAATACAATGTATTTGTTCATTCCATCCCATTCGTCGCTAATATTGAAGTCACGCACATATACACCTGCGGGATTCTCCACCGGTACATAGGGCGGATTAATGGGGAAGGGATAACGGGTATTCAGATACTGGGGTGCATCATATCCGTGCATCTGCCAGTTGGAGGGCACGGGGATTTTGTCCAAATTGTCAATGGATGCATTCCTGTCTACCATTGCTTCCGGCACCTCATAAATATTTTTATAGTACGAAAAAGCCCATTCACCGCTAAGCAATTTGAAACGGTTGGATTGTTCTCTGTCCCCCTGAACAGCTGTCTCCGATACGTCGTAGGGAATGTAGTATGCTCTTGGTTGCTCACATCCTACATGAAGCGTTTTCATATTCTCATGATATAGTTCTCTTACCACAATAAAACCTCCTGCTTGATATTGTATGCCGTAATTGTTACGGCACTTAGTTTCGCAACTACCTATTAGTTTATAAGGATTAAAGAGGGAAGTCAAGAAAAAGACGAAGGTTTATCAGTGGTTTTTACGATATTTTTGTGGTACTCTGATTATGGAGAAGAGAGAAGAATTCTGACGCTGAAGGGCACTGTATAAAGTGCTTTTTCATACATTTGATTAATATGTTCATAAAGGTGGTAGAGTAAGGTGATGGATGTACAGTTACAGTCGGCCGCGGGCAAGTGCGGGCAAGCCCAACAAAAACTGCGTAAGCCGGAAGCAGGCAGAGCGGACAATGAGAATACGCAGGTAGAGCAGCCATTGGGAGAGATCAGAGTCTCTGTCAGAGGCCTGGTGGAGTTTATTCTGCGTCACGGAGATATTGACAACAGACGACAGGGAGCACCCGATAACGCCATGCAGGAGGGAAGCCGCATTCATCGTATGATTCAACGTAGAATGGGAGCCGGATATCAGGCGGAGGTTTCCCTGAAATATACCCATCCGACCGAAAACTATGTGTTGATTGTAGAAGGGCGGGCAGATGGGATTATTGAACAGAATGGTGAGACGGTGATAGATGAGATAAAAGGTACTTACCGTGATTTAGCCAAAATGCGGGAGCCGGTTTCCATACATGTGGCGCAGGCAAAATGCTATGCCTATATGTATGGACTGCGTAAGGAATTACAGCAGGTGAGGGTCAGACTTACCTATTGCAATATTGAGACAGAGGATATCCGTTACTTTTATGAGGATTATGAGTTTGAAGAATTGAAGGACTGGTTTCAAAATTTGATTGCAGCCTATCGGAAGTGGGCGGATTATGCCTGGGAGTGGCGGAAAATCAGACAGGCATCTATTGAAGCATTGGATTTTCCCTTTGAATACCGAGAGGGTCAAAAGGACTTGGTAACCTATGTCTACCGGACGATTTATCATGGCAGAAAGCTGTTCTTGGAGGCTCCCACAGGGGTCGGAAAGACAATTTCCACAGTATTTCCTTCCGTCAAGGCAATGGGAAAAGGAATGGGAGAGAAAATTTTCTATCTTACCGCAAAGACGATTACAAGAACGGTAGCGGAGGGA
>CAYOHU010000002.1:0-33755 GCA_964403845.1 uncultured Acetatifactor sp. | reverse complement strand
TAGTGTGGGACAGGGATGTGGAAAAGCTTACCCGCAGTGAGGCCAGCCGATTTACCGATAAAATTCTTGCAGCCTACGGACGATAGCATTTTTGTTGAGGGTAGGTAATGCCTCAGCAGCCTCGAGCAGGGCTTTGATCCGCTCATTCTCCATGCGGGAGGCATAGATTTCGGCAAGTGCATAATAGGTGCGGCTGATATCGGTGTGGGTGGATATGGCGAATTCCATGAGAATGGTCGCTTCCTCCGTGTATCCTGCTTCCAACAAAAAATCCGCCCATTTTTGCAGAGTGCGAACCAGAAGCGTGTAATTTTGATCATATTCCGTGAGGGTGGTGAGGTTGGCAGTGCCGTACTCTAATTTCAAATCAGTATTGGTATAGCCTGTCAGATTAACGATTTTGAGACCGGAAAGGGTTTTCAAAATCTCAACGCACTCAGCCACAGTGGAATTATCCTCCAAAAGCCGGATGGGGAAGCTGTCCAAAGGAATTGTAATATATTCCAAATTGTCCAAAGGCTTTCGACGCACGGAATTAGACTGACGCTCCCGTTCCCAGAAGGATTGGGCGGCTTGAGATTGTTTTCGGGACTGGCGTTTTAAGGCGTGTTTCAAGGTTAGCGAAAATATGATTAAACTTGCCAAAAGTGCTAAAGTCATATATAATATCCTTTCAGAGTTTTAGTGTTGTTTTGTCTGTTATCAGACGGATTGGAGTAATTATGTTTAACATGAACAGTAAGAAAACAAAAAGGCGGATTTCCGCAGTCATCATTATCATACTTGTACTTGCTATGGTGCTTCCTACTTTAACATATTTTATATATTAATTCAATTAGGCGATTGTGAAACTCAGAAATTGTGATACCACGCAGTTACTTAACGAATTCGATGGTTGCAAGGAGTAGATGCCGGCAGAGCGGAAGCGTATTGACGGCTATGTAGAAAGGCATGAAATAATGAGGAGTTTTATGAAAAAGAGTCTTGCGACTGTAATGCTCGCAGGATGGGTTCTGATGTCCGGCATGACAGTGCAGGCGAAGTCTGACGATACGATAAGTGCCGGTGTTTATGCAGGCGATATTGATATGTCCGGCATGAAAGAGTCAGAGGCCGCTGCTGCGGTTGAAGCATACGTGGAAGCATTGAAGGAAGTGGAGATTACCCTGCTTGCGGCTGATGACCACGAGGTGAAGACCACGGCCGGTGATTTGGGCATTGCATGGGCTAACCGTGAGCTGGTGACAGAGGCACTTGAGCTGGGAAGTCACGGTAATATCATTGAACGATACAAGATTCTCACAGATTTAAAGCATGATAATAAGGTGTTTGCCATTGAATTAGAATTTGACATTCAGGCGATTAACGACCTTTTGACAAACGAGTGCGCAAAATATGACAGAGAGGCTGTAAATGTATCCTTATTAAGAGAGGATGGACAGTTCCGGGTCGTGGAGGGGCAGACAGGCTATTTGCTGGATGTAGAAACCTCCATCGATATAGTAAATGACTATCTCACGCAGAATTGGGACAGAAAGGAATGCAGTATTCCCTTGGATATCATGGTGGATGAGCCGGAGGGAAGTGCCGAGGAGCTGGCTGCCGTTACAGATATATTAGGAACCTTCAGTACATCCTATACCTCATCCGGTGCAGACAGAAGCGCGAATGTGGAAAATGGTGCGACTCTGATTAACGGAACCACTCTTTATCCGGGGGAGGAATTTTCTACCTATGAAGCAGTAGCTCCCTTTACTCAGACCAACGGCTATCATATGGCAGGCTCTTATGTGAACGGCAAGGTAGTGGACAGCTTAGGCGGTGGTATTTGTCAGGTGTCGACCACGTTGTACAATGCTGTATTATTATCTGAGCTTGAGGTGACAGAACGTCACAATCATTCTATGATTGTCAATTATGTGGAGCCGTCGGCGGATGCTGCAATTGCGGAGAGCTCCGGGAAGGACTTTTGTTTTATTAATAGTACCGAGTATCCTATCTATATTGAGGCTTATGTCAAGAACAAGCATATTACATTCAATATTTATGGTAAGGAGACCAGAAGTGCTGACAGAAAGGTGTGTTATGAAAGTGAAGTTCTGGAGGTGATTAATCCGCCGGACATTATTTCTGCGGATTCCGCACAGCCGGTAGGTTATAGTGCAGTAACAGAGAGTGCACATATAGGTTATAAGGCAAAGCTTTGGAAGGTTGTGACAGAGAATGGTGTGGAAGTAAGCCGTACACAGGTAAACAGCAGTAGTTACAAAATGACGCCCAGACGTGTCACGGTGGGAACCGCAACTGCAGATCCGAATGTTTATAATGAGATTATGGCTGCAATTGGTACATCGAGCTATGATCATGTGAAAAATGTTATTGCTTATCTGACCAACCCGGATTCTCAATAAAGAGGAGCAGCCGGAAGCTTAGTGCCTACGGCCCAAAGTTCGCAGGTTATGGAAAGGCCATGGTTATTAATATGAAAATCGGTAAAATACCGGAGAATGTGTTAAAACGCTCCGTTTTGAGACAGATTCATACAAAGAGAAGTGAAGTGGTATGTGGCGCAGGTGTAGGGGAGGACTGCGCCATTTTTGCGCTGCAGGAGACAGAAAATATGGTATGCCGAATGCAGGAGGGAGCGGTTACTGCTGCAGGAGATATCACGAGTCTGATTTTGAAATGTGCCAATAACCTGGCCGTGTGCGGCGCGGCTCCGGTGGCTGTCATGATTGTTCTTCTGCTTCCGGAAGCTGTGGAGGAAGCCGCGATTAAGGCGATGATGGCGGAGGCGGAGGAGGTCTGCCATGGGCTGTCTATGCAGATTGCAGGGGGACAGACAAGAGTCAGCAGGGCAGTATCGCTTCCTGTTGCTGTTGTGACGGGCTATGGTGTGGCTGAGAGAAATCAGTACCGTACTGCTAAGGCCGCGAAGCCGGGACAGGATATTGTAATCAGTAAATGGATCGGTCTGGAGGGAACGGCGTATCTTGCCGGACAGAATCGTGAGAAGCTGCTTGGCAGATATCCTGCCTATCTGGTGGAAGAGGCGGCCGGCTTTGATCGATATCTGTCAGTGATTCCGGAGGCTGCCACCGCCATGAAGTCCGGCGTGTGTGCCATGCATGATGGATCCGAAGGAGGCATTTTTGCAACTCTTTGGGAGCTGGCAGAGGGTGCAGGCGTTGGACTGACAATAGATTTGAAAAAGCTGCCCCTGCGGCAGGAGACCGTGGAGGTTTGCGAATGCCTGGGATGCAATCCCTATGAGCTTATGTCCGGCGGATGTCTGGTGATGACCACCGAGGATGGACCTGCGTTGGTTGCAGCCTTGGAGGCAGAGCATATTCCGGCAGTGATGGTTGGTAAGCTTACTGACGGGAAGGACAGGGTGATTATGAATGAGGAGGAAGTCCGATATATGGATCGCCCCAAGCAGGACGAGATGTTTCGCAGTTATCCGAATGTTTAAATTGGAAGAGAGGAAATAGATTATGAGAGAAGAATTGTTAGCAGTGATTGAGAAAAACAGCCGTATTGACGTGAAGGAGCTCGCGGTTATTCTGGGAGTGGAGGAAATCGATGTTGTCAACGAGATGGCAGCAATGGAAGCGGAAGGAATCATCTGTGGATATCACACCCTGATTAATTGGGAGAAGACCTCCCTTGACAAGGTAAGCGCGTTGATAGAGGTTCGTGTAACTCCTCAGAGAGGGCAGGGCTTTGATAAGATTGCAGAGCGCATTTATCAGTATTCGGAGGTGCGCAGCGTATATTTAATGTCCGGCGGCTATGATTTGATGATTATTCTGGAGGGTAAAACTCTGAGAGAGGTTGCAAGCTTTGTTTCCGATAAGCTGTCTACTCTGGATACTGTGCTCAGCACAGCGACACATTTCATTCTGAAAAAATATAAGGATCACGGAACTGTATACGGACAGAAAAAAGAAGATGAAAGAGAGATGATTACACTATGAGAAATCCCTTAGCAGATAAAGTAGTTGATATTAAACCATCGGGTATTCGGAAATTTTTTGATATTGTGGCAGAGATGCCGGATGCAATTTCATTGGGTGTTGGTGAGCCCGATTTTGATACACCCTGGCATATCAGGGATGAGGGAATTTTTGCTCTGGAAAAAGGAAAAACCTTCTATACCTCAAATGCAGGTCTGATGGAGCTGAGAACGGAGATTTGTAACTATCTGAAGAGAAAACAGGGGCTGGAATACGATCCTGCTAAGGAAGTGCTGATTACAGTGGGCGGGTCCGAGGCCATTGATGTGGGTCTCCGTGCCATGATCAACCCCGGGGACGAGGTGCTGATTCCCCAGCCCAGCTATGTATCATATGAGCCCTGCGCAATTCTGGCAGGAGCGAAACCGGTCACTATTGATCTGAAGGCAGAGAATGAGTTCCGTCTTACGGCGCAGGAGCTGGAGGCTGCCATCACCGAAAAGACGAAGGTACTGATTCTGCCGTTTCCCAATAATCCCACCGGGGCAATTATGGAGCGTAAGGATTTGGAGGCAATTGCGGAGGTGATTTTAAAACATGACATCTTTGTCATGTCTGATGAGATCTACTCCGAGCTTACATATAAAGGGGAGCATGTGTCGATTGCAGGTCTGCCCGGTATGCAGGAGAGAACCATTTTGATCAATGGCTTTTCCAAAGCCTATGCAATGACCGGATGGCGTCTCGGGTATGCATGCGGACCTCGTGAAATTATCACACAGATGACCAAAATTCATCAGTTTGCAATTATGTGTGCACCAACCACCAGCCAGTATGCTGCAGTGGAGGCGTTGAAGAACGGTGATAAGGATGTAGAAGAGATGCGCACCTCGTATAATCAGCGAAGAAGATTTCTGATGGATGCTTTTCGGAAGCTTGGTCTGGAGTGTTTTGAGCCCTACGGAGCGTTTTATGTATTTCCCTGCATCAAGGAATTCGGCATGACAAGTGACGAGTTCGCAACCAGATTTCTGGAGGAGGAAAAGGTGGCAGCAGTTCCCGGAACAGCATTTGGAGACAGCGGAGAAGGCTTCCTGCGTATCTCCTATGCTTATTCTCTGGAGAAGCTGAAGCTGGCTATGGGAAGGCTGGAAAGCTTTGTGACGAGATTGCGCGAGGAGCAAAATCGTTTTTCGGCAATCGCACTTGGTAAGAAGGAGTGAAATGAACCAGAGATGCATATTATTTTACATCAGCCGGAGATTCCGGCGAATACCGGAAATATCGGAAGAACCTGTGTGGCCACGGGAACAAGTCTGCATTTGATAGAGCCCTTGGGCTTCCGTCTGAACGAAAAGGAGATTAAGCGTGCGGGAATGGACTACTGGGAGCATTTGGATGTGACCAGATATGTGAACTTTGAGGAATTTAGAGAGAAGCATCCCGATGCGAAAATCTGGATGGCAACAACCAAGGCAAAGCATGTATATACAGAGGTAGCCTTTGGACCAGATGATTTCATTATGTTCGGAAAGGAAAGTGCGGGAATTCCGGAGGAAATCCTTGTGGAAAATGAAGAGAACTGTATCCGTATTCCGATGTTACCTGCGATACGTTCCCTTAATCTGTCGAATTCCGTTGCAATCGTACTCTATGAAGCCCTGCGGCAGAACGGGTTTCATGATATGCAGCTGGAGGGTGAGCTGCACAGACTACATTGGCAGTAGGCAAATCTGTGAATATGTATATTTTCCTTATGAAACGGAAAAAGTAAATCGTATGAAAAGAGATTGAAAAGCGCGTGATGCGCGGAAATGAGGGAGATATGTCACAGAAGGCAGAGGAGACAAATAAGAAGCGCCCCTTTGGGATGCGGGATAAGCTGGGATACATGTTCGGAGATTTCGGAAATGATTTCAGCTTTATCTTTGCCGGTAGTTACCTTATGGTGTTCTATACCAAGGTGCTTGGGTTGCCGGGCGCTGCAATCGGAGTTCTCTTTCTGGCGGCGAGAGTGGTAGATGCCTTTACGGATGTGACCATGGGGAGAATTGTAGACAATATGAGACCGACCAAGGACGGACGTTTCCGTCCCTGGATCAAATGGATGTGCATTCCCGTGGCGGTGACAAGCATTTTGATGTACCTGTATTTTATCAGGGACTGGGCCTTTGCCTGGAAAATGCTTTATGTTGTCGTCACGTACCTGCTGTGGGGAAGCTTTAGTTACACAGCCATCAACATTCCGTATGGTTCCATGGCCTCTGCCATCAGTGCAGACCCCGGTGAAAGAGCTGCTTTGTCAACCTTCCGGAGTGTGGGTGCAAGCCTTGCCGGTCTTGTGATAGGTACTTTGGTGCCATTGGTGGTGTATACAAAGGATGCGCAGGGGAATGAGGTGGTCGATCCCCTGCGTTTTACATTAACGGCAGTAGTGTTTGGAGTGCTGTCAATTTTGTGTTACGGACTTTGCTATGTATTCTGTGTGGAGAGAGTGCATCTTGAGAGAAAAAAACATCATTCAGAAGGAATCGTTTTGATTCTTACCGGATTGATAAAGAATCGTCCGCTTTTGTCCTTGGTGGCTGCTGCGCTGGTGCTTCTGCTGGCAAACCTCTTGGGACAAACCATGAATAATTATTTGTTTTTGGATTATTTTCATGATACCAATGGTTTGGTAGCATTAAATCTGGTCACGGTAGGAGGTACCCTTCTGGTGGCTCCCTTTGTAACCAGGATATCCGCCGTGTTTGGAAAGAAAGAGGTGGGAGCCTGGGGAATGCTGGCAGCAGGCGTGGTTTATATTCTGCTGTTTGTCCTGCGGCTGGAGAATGCCCCGGTTTTTCTTGCGCTTTTGTTTGTGGCGACCTTGGGAATAGGTCTCTTTAATATGGTTACCTGGGCGTTTATCACAGACATTATTGACTATCAGGAGGTGACCACCGGAAAAAGAGAGGATGGAACCATCTATGCAGTGTATTCCTTTGCGAGAAAGCTGGGGCAGGCACTGGCAGGTGGCATAGGTGGTTTTGCACTGACAGCCATAGGGTACATTTCCGAGGCAACCGTGCAGACCGTAGAGGTATCGGAACGGATTTATTCGATATCTACGTTGGTTCCGGGAATCTGTTATCTGTTGGTCTTTCTTATCATGCAGTTCTGGTATCCTCTGTCCCGTCGAGAGGTAGAGAAAAACACCGCAATTCTGAAAGAAAAAAGAGAACAACCATTAATTGATGCTGCGTCGGAAGAGCAGCCCAAAGAGTAGTTTTTGAGCTATTCCTGGAATAAACACATTGACATTCTTTGGTTCAATTACTATAATCAAGGTGTAGTTTTTGAATTAAATACGAAAGAATGGGGGTTTCTTGCGATGGAAAAGACCAAATTAGGAGTTTCAGTAGGATTATTAGGTGCAGCTTTGTATTTTGCAGCATATTTCGGAGGCTATGTCCCGGTAGCGCTTGTTGCAGGATATGTTTTGCTGTGTGAGGAGAACGAGTGGTTGAAGAAAACTGCGGTGAAGGCAGCGGTTTTGATGGTAGCATTCAGTTTCCTGATTTCGGCAATCGGCTTGATTCCGGATCTGCTCGACTGGATTCTGAGCTTTCTAAACCTGATTAATCTGAATCTTTCTTTTACTGTGATCGACAGGATTGTGGGTCTGTTGAACAGTGCTATTTATATTGTTAAGACGGTAGCGTTTTTACTTCTGGGTCTTAAGGCCTTGAAAAAAGAGGACTTTGCTATTTCTTCAATCGATGAGCTTGTCAATAAGCATATGTAAGAAGGAAAGGGCATGCGGCAGCAGACAACGGATCAAAGCAGTTGAATCACTAAAGGAACTAAGGGGAGCATCCCTGTCATTGCGACAGGGGTGCTCTTTTATACTCTACTCTGCAGTACTCAAAGACGGATGGGAGGCTACACTTCGTTGCTGGCATTGGTTGCTTTTACTGAATTTTAGATTAATTATTGTGCAGAATGCCGAAGACAAAAAGTAAAAGTATACAAAATATGAAAAAAGTGTACTATTTTTGAAAAAAAAGACTTGACCAAATAAAAACGTTTTTCTAAAATAGATATTGTAAATGAGTCGTGGACTCAAATTTATTAAATAATGGGAGGACAGAAAAGTGAAAAGCAAAAAAATTGCAGCATTACTTTTAACTACAGCTCTTGCAGTTTCTACACTGGCAGGCTGTGGAGACAGCGCTTCTAACGGTGGCGGTACAGCAAATGGCGACAGTGCAGCTGTGGGCAACACCGGTAGTGACGCATCTGGTGAAGCAGCTTATGTTCAGATCGATCCCAACATTGAGGGTGAGCTCTCCATCATGGTATGGTCCGGTGACGGTGAATATTATGAGGACATCGGCAGCAAGAATTGGGCGCCTGAGGATATCTCTGCCCAGAACGTAGCATCTGTTTACGCTATGGCAAAGAAATTCAAAGAAGACCTATCCTAATGTAAAGATTAACCTTTATGCAAAGTCCGGTGATCAGAATGGTAATGATACCTCCTGGGCACAGGAAATTGAGAACTTCAAGGCAAAGTATGGTAAGTATCCTGATATCTGGGCTTCTGATAACCTGATTTGGGATATTGAGAAAGGTCTTGCAGCAGATCTTTCCGTATTTGCAGATGACCCCGTATACCAGTCCTTCAACCCCGGAATCATGGGTATGATGAACTACTACGGAATGCAGGCAGGTCTGCCTCAGTTCATTCAGCCTTGGGGTGTATTCGTTAACACCGAGCTTGCTGAGCAGAATAACATTGACATTCCCGATCCTGACTGGACAATCGATGATTATACCGATTTCATCGCTCAGGGTAACAAGGAGACCTTCTGGGGTGCTATGGATATTCCTTTGAGCTGGATCAATACAGGTACTCGGGATATTAACTACTCCTTATATAACCATAAGTCCGGTGATTCTACTTATGTAAATCTGGATTCCGATGCAGTGAAGGCTATCTTGGACTTAGTTCCTACATGGGCTGACAATACCATCTGGACTCAGAATGATGTAGGTGGTGTGCCTTCGGAGATTATGGATGATGGTTGGTGGTGGAGCTACCACTTCTTTGTAAGACAGTATTGTCTGACCAATGACGGAGATCCTTGGATGATGGGTGATGCAGGCAATCCGGAGGTTACGGACAGCACCTGTAATTTCGAGTTTGATATTTATCCCAGACCTTCCACTGACTACTGTGATAATACTGTAGGTATCGTTCTTGATCCTATGGCTATTCACAACTATGCTATGGATGACAATGATCCCACTCTCAGCGAGTCTGAGGAGCAGAAGTTAAAACTGGCTTATACATTCGGTACTTACTGGTGTGCTTCTACTGAGGCTATGCAGGCAAGAGCTGATCAGCAGTGGAATTCCGGCGGTGCTCTTAAGACCGCTTTGAATGACTCCCTTCCTCTTGTAACCGGAGAAGAATTTGATAAGCAGATGGAAATCTGGTATTCCGTTCCGATTCATGCAGGATATGCTGAGAAAGACGGCTGGAATGCGGTTGTTCAGGTTTGGGAGAATGGTCAGATGTGGGATGTTTCCGATAAGGCATATCCTCTGACAATTCTGGAAGATGGTGTAGAGAAAGCTTGTATGTACGAGTGGACCAACTATTACACAGAAGAGAATATGAATGCTAAGCGTGCTGCTGATGGCTGGTTGGATGAGATTAAATCCAAGCTTCCTGAGTGGAACACCAAGGCAAATGACAGATTTGCTCTGGCTGAGCAGCAGTTGAAGACAGCTCTTACCGATTTCTACGGATATACAGATGCTGATTTCGCTGAATAGCAATAGGCTGAAAAACAAATAGGCTATAAGGCGGTCCTTCTGCTTTCGGGATTTGGTGGAAGCAGAAGGACGTTTTTTTGGAGGAGATAGCAGCAGTGAACAAGAAAAAGCGAGTTGTTTTCCTAGCGGTTACCATAATTGCGGTAATTGCCATAATAGCAGTGATATTGGGGATGCAGGATAAGGCTGCATACGTAGAGGAGGTTTCCCGACAAGAGGTTCAGGAAGCTTTTGAAGTGTTGAATAATTCCCTGGATTTTCAGACTGTGAGATATCAGGATTATATCGCAGGACAGGAAATAGTGTTTGGATTAGAGGATGCCGTGGAGCAGCCCTCCGACGGTGTGAAAGAAGATGGCTATGAGTATAATGTGGTTACCCTTGATTATGAGGACGCCACAAGCTATACAGTTAATGTGAAAGAATCAGGTATGTACAGCCTTGGACTGGATTATCGTACCGGCGGAACAAACCTTTCAGATTACAGAGTGGCATTAACGATCAACGGAGAGAGCTATTTTGAAGAAATGTCTATGATTGCTCTTCCTCTGTTATGGTATGATGCGACGAAGGATTTTCCGGTGGATCGCTATGGTGATGAGACTGCACCGGAGCAGGTGCGGGATGATAGCTGGCAGTACAGGGAACTGTACAATACCTCTTATTATACAGCAAAACCCTTGTATTTTTATCTTGAGAGCGGATCCAACGAGATTCGGATCAAGAATGTGTCTGCGGATGGGTTGAGCGTAGGCCGGTTATATGTGAACGCGGCCAAGGATACAATACCGGCTTACAGTGAATACCGGGCACAGAAGGATGGGGAACTGGTAAATGATTTTATTGAGATTAACGCTGTAGATTATACGGATAAGAATTCAACCTCAGCGCTGTTGTCTCATGTGAACAATCCTGCTCTCGCGCCCCATGATGCTGAGTACAAGGAGATGAATACGGTTTCCTGGAAGGAAGCCGGTGTTGAGGTTAATTATGAAATTACGGTAAACCGGACAGGTTATTATCATCTGGCTTTACATTACATGAATGAAAAAGAAGATTTTCAGGTATTTGAGTCTATCAAGATAGACGGGGAAGTTCCCTTTAAGGAATTAGAGAACTACGGATTTGATACTACCGATACTTCCTGGAAGAATGAGGTTCTTTCTGACGCGGAAGGTAACCCTTACGAAATTTATCTTACAGAGGGAACTCATACTCTCACGATTCGTTCGGAGATGGAGCCGGTCAGCAACGAGTGGCGTTACGCCCGTCTGATTGCGGAGCATGTAACGCAGTTTGCATTGGATATTAAGCAGATTACGGGTGCGGATGTAGACGAGTATCGTACCTGGTATATTACCAGATATATTCCTGATACATTGGCTTATCTGGAGGCGTATGAAACGCTGATTCGTTCGATGCAGTATGAATTGCAGAATTATGCACCCAACGGTGTGGAATCCGCAAAATTGTCCGAGCTTGACCGTGCCATTGGTATTTTGGATAAGCTGGAAGAATATCCGGATGAGATTGCTCTCTATACAGAGAATCTTACCGGTTCCAGTGTAAGCACCGACAACTCTATTCTGAGACTGTTAGGCGATTTTACAACCAATATCAGTACACAGCCCTTTGCTCTGGATCGTATTTATGTCTATGGTGGTGAAACACAGCTTCCGAAGGAGAATGCAGGCTTTTTCGCGAACCTTGTAAATGGTGTGAAGGGACTGGTATATTCCTTTACCTCCGAGAAATATCGGATGGAGAACGATGAGGAAGCGATTAATATCTGGGTGAACCGTGCGGTAACACAGGTTGACCTGTTGCAGAAGCTGGCTGACGCGGAATTTACTCCTGAGACGGGTATTAAGGTTAAGATTTCGGTTATGCCGGATGCAAATAAGCTGACAATGGCAGCGGCGGCTGATGAGACGCCGGATATGGCGCTGGGTCTATCCTCTCATCTTCCCTTTGAGCTGGCATGTCGTGACGCGATTTATGATTTGACGCAGTTTGAGGATTTCTGGGAGGTTGCAGACAGATTTACACCGGGTGCATTCGTTCCTTACGTATTTAATGAAGGGGTATATGCAGTGCCGGAGACCTCGGACTTTAACCTGATTATCTACCGTAAGGATATTTTCGAGCAGCTTGGTATCAAAGTGCCGAGTACTTGGAAGGATTTGGCGGGTATTTTGCCGGAATTACAGCGTTATGGTATGAATTTCTATCACAACATTGCAACCATTGACGGTTATAAGTGGTTCTATCAGACCACACCCTTGATTTATCAGAACGGCGGAGCTCTTTATACAGAGGATGGCTTGCGTACTGCAATCAATGAACCGGAAGCAGTTCTTGGTATCAAGACATTGGGAGAGCTGTTCAGTATTTATTCCGTACCTACACAGGTACCTCAATTTAACGATTCCTTCCGATATGGCGTATATCCCATCGGTATTGTAAATCTGGAGACCTATAATCTGATCACGAATGGTGCGCCTGAGCTGGAAGGACAATGGGAGCTGACCTACTACCTGGGAACAGAGCAGGAAGACGGAAGCATTGACAGAAGCTATATTGCAGCCGGAACCGGCGGAATTATCTTCAATGATTCCGAGAAGATTGATGAGTGCTGGTCCTTCATGAAGTGGTGGTTAAGTCATGATGTGCAGACTAATTATGCACATACTCTGAAGGCTACCTACGGTGATGAGTATATCTGGCTGCCGTCCAATCTGGACGCCATTGCAGACTGTACACTTCCTACTGAGGATAAGCAGATTATTTTGAAGCAGCTTGAGCATCTGCGTGATGTGCCCAGAACTCCCGGTCAGTATATGCTGGAGCGTGACATTTCAAATATCTGGAATGCGATAGCAGTGGACGGTTCTGCTGCGCAGGTGGCGATTGATGAGAAGATACAGGAAATCAATCGTGAAATCACCAAGAAGATGTCTGACTTAGGCTATACAGATTCACAGGGAAATCTGCTGAAGGAATACAATATCCGGGATGTGGATTGGGTTATTGAAAATATTGAAAAATACGGAAAGGGGGCGAAGTAACACATGAAGGCTGTAAAGAGATTACAAACTAAAAAAGTGAAAAGAACCGGTGATTTTTGGTCATCCATGGCGTTGCTGGCACCCTATTTACTGCTGTTCAGCTTATTTATAGCGATTCCTGTAATTATTGCAATCGGATTGTCCTTTACCTATTTCGATGTAATCAACAGTCCCACTTTTATAGGAATGTCAAACTATATTTCGCTATTGACCCAGGATGAGATTTTTCTGAAATATATCATCCCCAACACCTTCAAGTATGCTTTGATCGTAGGACCGGGCGGCTGTGTGCTGTCCTTCCTTATGGCATGGCTGCTGTGCCAGATTCAGTCGGTTCCCAGAACCATTCTGACTCTGTGCCTGTATATGCCGTCCATGGTTGGTCCTTTGATGATTCAGGTTGTTTGGAAGACCATTTTCTCCGGTGACCAGAGGGGTATCCTGAACTCCTGGCTGATCAGCCACGGCTGGATTGATGTACCCTTAAACTTCCTGTTATCTCCGGACTATTTGCTGACAATCATTATTATCGTAGCATTGTGGCAGTCCATGGGTATTGGTTTCCTTTCCATGATTGCAGGTATCTTAAATGTTAACGAGGAGCTTTATGAGGCAGCATATGTTGACGGTATGAAAAACCGTTTTCAGGAGGTTATTTACATTACCATCCCTTCCATGAAATCCCAGATGCTTTTCGGTGCGGTTATGGCAATTGTAAATGCATTTAATACCGGTTGGATCGGACCTGCACTTTCCGGTACAAATCCGACACCCAATTACTCCGGTAACTTGATTTTAAACCATATTGAGGACTATGCATATTCCAGATATGAAATGGGATATGCGGCAGCCGTTTCCGTTGTACTGTTGATAATGATCGCATTCTTCTCTAAACTGGCGTCTGCGCTGTTTGGTCAGAAGGATGATTAATGGGAGGAAGATATGGCAAGATTAAAAGGTGTAAAAGTAAATCCCAGATTCTTTTCCAGGGATCAGATTAAATTTTATGTGATATTGATACCGATCGCTATCATTATGATATTGCCGGTGGTCTATATGGCAAATGAGGCCTTTAAGCCTCTGGGTGAGCTGTATGCTTTCCCTCCCACCCTGATAGTGAAGGATCCGACCTTAAATAACTTTAAAAAGCTGTTTGCGTTATCCGGAAGCACCGGAGTACCCATGACCAGATATCTGCTGAACTCGATCTTCATTACAGCAGTTACGGTAGTTTTGAACATTTATATTACGGTAATGTGTGCCTATGTTTTATCCAAGAAGCAGCAGTATCGTGTGACAAGATGGTTCTTCAGTATTAACCAGATGGCATTGATGTTCGTGCAGGTAGCAGTTACGGTTCCCCGTTATATCATGATTGTACAGCTGGGAATGATTGATACCTGGGGAGCACATATTTTCCCGCTGATTGCAATGCCGATTGGTATCTTTTTGATGAAGCAGTTCATCGATGATATTCCGGATTCGTTGATCGAAGCGGCATATGTTGACGGTGCGGGTAACTTTACCGTGATACGTAAAATTATTATTCCGTTGACCAGACCTGCGATTGCGACGGTAGCAATCCTTACCTTCCAGTCCGCATGGCAGGCGACGGAGGCATCCAATAACTTTATCACCAGTGATGTCATGAAGACGATTTACTACTATCTGAATGCATTACAGACAAACAACGCGGTTGCGGCTAAGGGTGTTGTGGCTGCAGGAACGATCTTACTGTTCCTTCCAAACCTGATTATGTTTATCTGTATGCAGTCAAGAGTAATGAGTACCATGAGCCACTCCGGTATTAAGTAAGGGAGGGTACTGGTTATGATGAAAAAGATGAAAACTGCCGTTATGGCGATAGTGATGGCTGTGATTTGTCTCGGCAATACAATGGTAGCGGAGGCTTCCCAGACCACAAGTTATACCTATACCGTGATCGACCGCACGGACGAGGACGGATACTATTATTATACCCGTACTCAGGATGCATACATTCCGGAGAGAACCATTACCCAGATGGGCTTGAACGCACCTGAGGATATGTACATTGACAAGGATAACGTGATGTACATTGCTGACACGGGGAATAAGAGAATTGTAATCTATGATATTGATACAGATACCCTTTCAGAGGAGTTCGCGTATGCGGAGTTTCAGGCTCCGAAGGGAATCTGCGTAACGGACAACGGCGATATATACATTGCGGACAGTAAAGCAAAGGCATTGTTTGTGTTCGACCGCGACTGGAATCTGATCAGAAAAATCGGCAGACCTGAGGTGCCTGCGTTCGGGGAAACACCGTTTGAGCCCTCTAAGGTAGCAGCGGACGAGAACGGAAACATCTACGTGGTAGGCGAAGGTGTGTACAGTGGTGTCATCCAGCTTTCTGAGAAAGGTGATTTTCTGGGCTTCTTTGCGGTAAACCAGGCTAACCTTTCACTTTTCCAGAAGCTTCAGTCAATTTTCTTTACCAGAGCACAGCTGTCACGTATAGGTGATCGGAATCCTACAACCTTTGCCAACGTTGCTCTTGATAACAGAGGAATTGTGTATACCATTACACTGGGTAGCAGGATCAATGGTATTAAGAAGCATAAGACAAACGGTACCAATATGTTTGCAGAGGGTGTTTTTGGAAATCGGGATATTTCCGATATCTGGATTGATGATAATCTTTTGATTTATACCAGCTCCAGAACCGGATACATCGATGTCTATACACCCCAGGGTGATATGATTTTTGAGTTCGGTTCCTATGTTTCCAACATGGATGTAGCAGGTCTGTACACTGCTTTGACCACTATGGCAGTGGATCAGAACGGATATATCTGGACGATTGACGGTATTAAAGGCTACGTGCAGTCCTATCGTGCAACAGAGTATGCTTCACAGGTTTATAAGGCACTGGATTTGTATGATGCAGGACATTACGAAGAGGCACTGAAGGTGTGGGATGATGTTCTTGCCTTGAACCAGATGTCCGTTATCGCACATGACGGTATCGGAAATGCCTATATGTCCCAGTACGATTATGAAAATGCCATGGAGCATTTTGAGGTTGCGGGCAACCATGATAAATACTCGGATGCATTTTGGGAGCTTCGAAATGTCTGGCTGCAGAAATATTTGGGAGCTATCCTGATTGTTTTGGTAGCTATTATCCTGATTGTCTTTGTTGTTGGTAAGCTTGATAAGGAGAAAAGGGTTAAAAAATTCAAAAAAGCGTGTGGCAAAAAGATTATGAGCACCAAGGGGCTGGGCGATACCCTGTATGCCTTTAAGGTAGCCAGACATCCCTTAGACTGTTATTATGACATCCGTGTGGGCAAGGCGGGAAGTGTGCTGGGTGCATCCATATTGTATGTATTGCTGTTCATTTCCTTCATGCTGTATATGTTGGGAAAAGGCTTTATTTATCAGTACTATGATGTACAGGATCTGGATATCAGCTCCATTGTAGTAGGCTTCTTTGCAATTATTATTTTGTTTGTGGTTTGCAATTATCTGGTAACCTCCATCAATGATGGTCAGGGTAGCCTGAAACAGGTATATATGCTGTTGGGCTATGCAATATTACCCTTGATTGTTGCGTTTTTCGGTATCACGGGAATATCCTACATTGTAACCACCAACGAGGCATTTTTCTTAAGTGTTGCCATGGTAATTGCGGTTGCGTGGACAGTGGTTCTGATATATGTGGGATTGCAGACGGTGCATAACTACACAGCAGCAGAAACCATTAAGTCGGTGTTATTAACCTTCCTGTTGATTTTCGTGGTTGTTATAGTAATTATGATTATTACGATTATGTGGGATCAGGTATGGACATTCTTAAGTACATTGGGAGAGGAGCTGACGCAGAATGTATTCTAATAAAAAAAGTAAGTTAACTGCAATACTGTTAGCGGGAAGCATGCTGTGCGGTATGATGGTGCCGGCAATCGATGCTCAGGCAGCGTATATCAATACAAACCGTGATACAAAGCTCCCCGAGAAAGCAATTGAAATTGTAGAACAGAGTGTGGAGGAGTATGAGAAATTATACGAGACAGGCTCTGCAATCTATTATTTCCGTGAGGACAGAGACATCCTTGCGGTCTTTGATAAAGAGACCGGGTACCTCTGGAAGACTGGTCTTGACACTGCAAGTTCCAAGTCGCTGAAGAAGGAAGCTAAAAAGGCAGAGACAGAGGAGGATTTTGAGATGCTTGAGAAGAATCCTCTGGAAGAGAATATGAATGAGATTTACACAGATTTCTCCAACTCCTTAGTTAGTGTGGAGTACCGGGATGTAAAGAGTGTCGAGTCTCTGAAGAAATCCTCCTCTGCATCCGAGGATTCGAAATCTGTCCTGTCTAAGATAGCAGACAATCAATACTGTCTGGATGTGGATTTTGACGGAATCGATTTACAGATTAAGGTATATATCACCTTTGGCGAGAAGGAGATTACTTATAATATTCCCTTTGAGGAAATGAAGGGAGAGGGAATTAATTCTCTCACAGATTTATACCTGACTCCTTTTCTGGGCTCCAGTGGCGGCGAGATTCTGAAATTCAACAGGGAGACCGGTGAGTATGATATTCCTGCTAAGAAGGATGCGCCTACAGGTTATGCCTTTATTCCTGACGGAAGCGGTGCTCTGGTTCGCTTTCGGGATAATACAATGTCGTTTCAGAGTTATACCGGTGATGTGTATGGCAGAGACGTGTCCCAGGATGAATACTATTACAAACAGGTTTCAGATGCGATTGCATTAAAGGATCCGGTTATGCCTGTATTCGGTGCAGCATACGGCGATAATCAGGTTGCCTTTGTGGCATATGCGGATGAGGGTGATGAGCATATGAGTGTTATGCTGACACCGGAGGAAAATACAACCTATTATACATGGGTTTGCCCGAAATTTACGTATAACCTGAAATTTTTCAAGGTATACAATAAAGCGGGCGATGGTTACTATTCCTTGATGGAGGAGCCTAATAAGTTTGATATTTCCATGACTTATGAGTTCCTTTCAGGAGACGGAAGCGGTTCTACAGAGGCGGCAAATTATGTAGGTATGGCTCAAGCTTACCGGAAGCACCTGCTTGAAGAGGGAGTACTTACCGAGAAGGGTGATACCCAAAACGATGATATCCCGATTCGTCTGGATTTCATTATGTCCGATGCCAAGAGCAGTGTAGTAGGTATGGACAATGTTGTTGTCACTACAGCCGAGAATGTAGGGACTATTCTGGAGGATGTTGCTGCGAAGGGTATTACCAATATCAACTCCGGCTTGTACGGCTGGCAGAAAAAGGGTGTGTCCTTTGCTAAGCCCTACACTCAGAAATTCACCTCTGAAATCGGCACCAAGCAGGAATTTGTGAATCTGATTGAGAATGCAGCGGAAAAGGGAATGGATGTTTCCTTTGCCCAGGATTACGTAACGATCAACGAGGAAATGTTAAATTATTATAAGACAGCAGTAAAGCATGTCAATTCCTGGTATGTATATGAGAACAGAAGTGCTCTGCTGATGGATACTGTTCCGGTCAGCTATTTCGGATTTGCAATCCCCACAAAGAGTGCAAGCTGGCTGGAGAAGCAGTTTGATAAGATGAAGGAGTATTCTTCCTCCATGACGATTGAGGGAATCGGCAGCATTCTGACAGGCACCTATGAGAAAAACAAAGGAACATACACCGTAGATGAGGCAGTCAGCTTATATCAGGAGACTCTTGGAAAAATGAAAGAGGAGGTAAAGCTGAATATTGATGCTCCGGGAAAATATCTTTGGAAGTATACAGACCGTTATCTAAAGTCTCCGGTGGGACATTCCCAGTATATTTTTGAGACGGATGCAGTACCTTTCCTGCAGATTGTGTTGAACGGAACCATGGAGGTTTACGCACCCTACGCGAACTTCTCCTTCTACACACAATCCGATATCCTGAAGATGATCGACTATAATCTGTATCCATCCTTCATCTTGTCACATGAGCCTTCCTATGAGCTGGCGGATACCGTAAGCTGTGATTTGTATTCCACAGAGTACTCTCTGTATGAGGAATTGATCCAAGAGGTTTACAACGGCGTAAACGCAGTGTTAAGTCAGGTGGCAGATTGTCAGTGGACTGACAGAACCGTAGCGGACAATGGTGTTATTGTAAATACCTATGAGAAGGACGGAGCAGTGAAGGAAGTTGTAATTAACTATACATCTGATGCAGTTACCTATCAGGGTCAGAAGATTGAGGCGCTGAGTGCGCTTGTCATTGAGTAAAGGGAGGAGGATGAAAATGTCCGGAAAAGTTAAGATTAAGAGAAAAAAATCCTTCCAAAGAAGACAGGATAAATACGGATACATCTTCATGGCACCATGGATTCTCGGATTTATTGTATTTACATTTATCCCCTTTGTCATGACTGCATACCTGAGCTTTACGGATGTTGTGCAGGATGTTCGAGGCTTTAATATTACCATTGTGGGTGCGAAGAATTATAGGGAAGCCTTTCTGGTAAATACGGAATTCACACCGGCCTTGATTTCGTTTCTGGCAATGATCGTTCCGTATACGGTGGTTATTGTTATTATGGCATTTATTCTGGCCATGATGTTGAATTCCATCGTAAAAGGAAAGTCGTTATTCAGAACTATTTATTTCCTCCCGGTAGTTGTTTTGTCCGGTCCCGTAATGTATCAGTTAATGAATCTGGAGCCTGAGGTGGAGGGACAGATTAACCAGTTATACTATACCTTTGTAATTCGTATGATCTACAGTTATTCAGAGCCGCTTGCGGATGCAATGGTATCCCTGTTTGACAATCTGTCAATCATCCTTTGGTTTACGGGTATTCCGATTGTATTGTTTATCAACGGCTTGCAGAAGATTAATCCCAGTCTGTATGAGGCAGCCAGAATTGATTCTGCTACCAGCTGGCAGATTCTCTGGAAGATTACCATACCGATTATTCGTCCTACAGCGTTGATTGTATCGATTTTCACCATCGTACAGCTGGGTGCAATGGATAATATCAATCCTGTGTTGACAATCATTAAAGCCATGACTGCAAACACGGCAGGTGGTTTCGGATATGCTGCCACCCTTTCCTGGATATACAGTCTGATTATTCTGGTGATTATCGGCTTGACCTTCCTCTTGTTCCGTGAGAGGAAAATTAAAGAGACTCATAAATATTGGTAAAGGAGAGAGGGAAAATGGCAAAGCGTATTGGTAAAATAGTAATTTATTTTCTACTGATCTGTATTGGCTATATCTATCTTGAGCCAATATTTGAGATGATTTCAAAGTCGCTGATGTCTCCGGAGGACATCATTGACCCATCCATTGAGTGGATTCCGCTGAATCCCTCTCTGGAGAACTTCTCGGTTGCAGCCAGGGTGCTCAAAATGCCCGGAAGTCTGATTAACTCCATCCTGTTCTCCACAGCTCTTGCAATTATGCAGACAATTGTTGCAGCCATGACAGGATACGCTCTGTCCCGATTCAAGTTCAGGGGAAGAGGATTTTGGTTTGCAATGATCCTTCTTGCGTTTATCGTGCCTGTGGCAGTGTTGATGATTCCCAGACTGGTTATCTTCATTACCGCACAGAGTACGCTGGGGATACAGCTTGTGGGAACGCAGATTCCGCAGGTGCTGATGGCTTTATTCGGACAGGGTGTAAATGGAACAATCCTGATTTTGATTTTCTGGAACTTCTTCAATATGATTCCGTATTCGCTGGATGAAGCGGCAATGATTGACGGAGCAGGACCTTTCCAGGTATTCTTCCATATAGCAATGAGAATGTCCGTATCCACCATATTGATCGTGTTCCTGTTTGCATTCGTGTGGAACTGGAACGAGACCTACCAGACGGCAACCTATGTAGGCGGAACTATGGATCTGCTTCCCCTGAAGCTGTCCACCTTTGATAGTATGTTCTCCAGCAATGCTTCTTCCGGCATGGGCTCTGAGGGTATGTACAAGATCAATGAAGCGTATAAAATGTCAGCTACCTTGATTTCCATCGCACCGCTGTTGATTTTATATGCATGTGTACAGAAGCAGTTCATTCAGGGTATTGAAAATACCGGTATTACCGGCGAATAAAGCAAACAAATTACGCAGAAGTATTTTCTTCCCGGAACAACGGATTTAGATACGTTATAGGTTCTGCGTAAGGAAATGATAGCTTATATACGTGGGGCAGATGAGAAAAGAAAGGTGTATTCATGAAAAAGAAATGGCTTAGGCTGACAGCACTTTGTCTTGCGGGTCTTATGACGCTGACAAGCTGTGGTGGAGCTTCCGATACAGGGTCGGGGGCGGAAGCCTCCACAGAGAAAGAAAATGGAAGCTCTCTTCAGCAGAGAGTAGGTACAAAGATTCCGGAAGGCTTCCTACAGCAAACGGTTCCGGAGGAAGACATCAAAGCAAAAGGCTTCGAGTACGATAAGGATAATATGGAATATCGTCTGGTATGGAGTGATGAATTTGACTACGAGGGCAAGCCGGATCAGACCAAATGGAATTACATGATAGGCGGAAACGGCTGGGGAAATAACGAGTTACAGTATTATACTCAGGGAGATAACGTAGAGGTAAAGGATGGTAAATTAATCATTGAGCTTCGCAAGGAAGAGATGGGAAGTAATGAGTATACCTCTACCAGACTGGTGACGAAGGATATAGCGGACTGGAAGTACGCAAAGATTGAGGTAAGCGCCAAGCTTCCCTCCGGGAAGGGTACCTGGCCGGCAATCTGGATGATGCCGGCAAAGGATACCTATGGCACATGGCCGAATTCCGGCGAAATCGATATTATGGAGCATGTGGGCTATGATCAGGGAACCATTCATGCCACGATTCACACAGAAGCATATTACCACGGAAAAAATACGCAAAAGGGCGGGAGCGTTACATCAAAGGATTGCAGTGATGAGTTCCATGTCTATTCTGTGGAATGGCTGCCGGATCAATTAATATTCAGTATGGATGGGGAAGAGTATTTTACCTATAAACCCACCGACTATACCCAGACTCCGACCTTCTCCGAATGGCCCTTTGACGAAAGCTTTTATTTGATTCTGAACATCGCAATGGGCGGAAGCTGGGGCGGTGCACAGGGGATTGACGAAACATTGGAATTTGCACAGATGGAGGTGGATTATGTGCGTGTATATCAGAGCCCTCAGGTAGTTGATATTGAACGGGAGGATACGATATCTGAGAATCCTTTCTTGAAAGCGGATGGTAAAGTATTGAAGGACAATTCCGGTACAGGTGATGTGGTACAGTTAAAAGGCATAAATGCAGGAGGATATTTGCTGCAGGAGTTCTGGATGACCACCACCAATGCAACCACCAACGTGAAAGCGGAGGAGGATGTGTACGCAGTTTTGACAGAGCGTTTCGGAAAAGAAAAGATGCTGGAATTAGTGAACCTGTATCAGGACAATTTCTGGACGGAAGCGGACTTTGACTACTGTAAGGAAATGGGAATGAATTGTATTCGTCTGCCGTTATGGTATCGCAATCTGGTAGATGAGAATGGAGAATTTTATGAGAATGCCTTTGAGAGAATTGACTGGTTCGTATCAGAGGCAGCAGAGAGAGGAATCTATGTTCTTCTTGATATGCACGGCGCACCCGGCTCCCAGAGCGGCAGTGATCATTCCGGAAGGGATGGCGGTGATAATAAGAAGGAAGCATCAGAGTTCTTCTATGGGGATAATGCTCAGGCAAATCAGGAATTGTTCTACAAGGTGTGGGAAGCAATGGCTGAGCACTACAAGGGAAATCCCTGGGTAGCGGCATACGACCTCCTGAATGAGCCGTATTGTACCTACCGCTACAGCTCCGGTCTTTCCGATAAGGAGCTGCATGAGACACTGTGGAATATCTATGATACCGCATATGATAAAATCCGTGCCATAGATCCGGATCATGTGATTATTATGGAGGCCACCTGGGATCCTGTGGATTTGCCCAATCCTGATACCTATCAGTGGGAAAACGTTATGTATGAGTATCACAATTATCTCTATGATGATTACGATAATAAGGCAGGGAAGCAGATCACTAACATGGAGAAGAAGCTGAAGGCCATTGCGACAGCGAACTATAATGTCCCCAGTCTCATGGGTGAATTTGCGTATTTCAACAATCTGGATGCATGGGATGAGGGTATTAAGCTGATCAATGATTCCGGACTCAACTGGACGACGTGGACATACAAGGTTACTTCTTCTAACGGTAACTGGGGTATCCGTCACCAGAAGAATTGGAATGTGAATCTTGAAACCTATGAATATGAGGACATTGCAGATGCCTGGTCGAAGGTAGGGGAGTCTACCGAGAATACAGGCTTGGCAGAGATTTTGAAAAAGTATTACAAAAAGGTTTATATCACCTATAGGTAAAGGCTACAGAGGGACAGAGACCATGGAGGTAACGCACCGGAAGCCGAAGCTGAGGGAAAAGTAAGGGGATGCAAGGAATAGGAATGACGTATTGACCGCACGAGATATTTGGGTGTATGATAAATGAGTATAGGGAAGGAAAGGAGAAGTGTTTTTATGAGAATCGAGCGAATTGATGACAAAACAGTGAAATGCTTCCTTTCCAATGAGGAATTGGAAGAATACCAAATTGACTATAAAGATTTTATCATGCGCAGCGAGAGGGCAAAGGAAGTCGTCCACGAAATTATGGAACAGGCAGAGGAAGAGGTGGGATATAAGCCGCCGGAATTTGCCATTGATCTGCAGATTATGATGATGCCGGAGCAGGGACTGGTGATTACTCTATCTGAGAAGACTCCCGATGATTTCAAGGAAAGCGAGCAGATTCTGGAATGTCTCAGAGATATGAAGCAGATACTCCAAAGAAGCAAGGAAAAGCTCGCATCGACGGGAGATAACGCGCGGTCACAGCAAAGCGGCGAGGCTGTAAAAGAGGGAAAAGCACAGCAGGAGTCTGTAGCAGCCACGCATCCGGAGGAAGCAGTCTTTGTTTTTGACAGGATAGGTTCCGTGATGGAATATGCAACCGTCACTCCGGCTAACCTGCGAGTACACAGTGCCCTTTATTTAGTCGATGGAAGCTTCTGTCTGCATCTGCAAAAGGGCGGTGCCTCCTATGAAAGGTACAGCAGAGCTTGTGTTCAGGCATTGGAATTTGGCAGCTTGTATACAGCGGAAAAGGACAGATTGTTGTCCATACAGGAGCATGGGGAGTGTCTGATTGCTGAACAGGCGTTGAAGAAGCTTCGCAAGAAAAAATAAGTTGGTTATAGGAACATGGATTTGATGGGTATGGCTTGCTTCCGATTTTGGAAAAGATAGCTGTGCCCTTTTCTTTTTGCCGAAAAGCGCATTATTTTTTCAAAATGTATTGTGAAGCGAAGGCAAAAATTGTATGATTATAAAAAACTAAAGGAGAAATAGATATGCGCGTATCGATTGAGAATGAGAATTTAAAGGTTGAGATAGAAAGCCTTGGTGCAGAATTGCGCTCTCTGATCCGTAAGGACATCGGAGAGGAATCCATGTGGGAGGCAGACCCCGCATTCTGGGAAAAGACTTCACCGATTTTGTTTCCTTTTATTGGTAAACTGGAGGGCTCTGCTTTTCTTTATAACAATGGGAGATATAGAGCGGATAAGCACGGCTTTGCCAAAAACATGGATTTTGCGGTAACAGCGCAGGAGAAGGACAGAGTTGTCTTTGCGATAGAGAGCACAGAAGAAACATTGGAAAAGTATCCCTTTCCGTTTCTGCTGGAGGTGGAATACCGTCTGGAAGGGAATAGCCTGACGGAAACCATACGAGTACAGAATCAGGGAAAGGAGACCATGCATTTTTCGTTGGGAGGACATCCTGCTTTTGCCTGTCCGCCTATTCGGAAGGGTGCGAGAAATGCTAAGCGTACAGATTGCTTTGTGAAGCTGTATGGTGTGGATGGTAAGGAGGTTCTGTATTCGGAAAGAATCAACAAGCCCACCGGTCTGCTCACAGGAGAAAGAATTCCGGTCGCTGTGGAAAAAGGAGTATTTCCCATTTCGGAGCATATTTTTGACAAGGACGCGTTGGTGTTTGCCGAGCAGGGAGTGACCGCAGTGGGATTTTTGGATCAAAACGGCGAGGAATTCATCCGTCTGGAAGCGGAAAGCTGTCCTGTATGGGGCATCTGGTCTATGGCTGACAGTGAGGCAGCATATGTCTGCATAGAGCCCTGGTGGGGTATCTGTGACAGAGCCGGATATGAGGGCAATTTGGAGGAGCGTCCCTATACCAATCATTTGGAGGGCGGAAAAGTATGGGAAAAAGGATTTAAGATTACAGTTGAGGGATAATTATGGCAAATAAGATGATCTGCAAATATTGTTCGGCCGAGATAGATGACAAGGTTTCCAGATGCCCCTATTGCGGTTCTGTGAATGTGAAAGGGGCTGAGGCAGAATATTTGGAAAAGCTGGAGACTGTGCGGGAGGAACTGGAGGAGATACCGAAGGAGGAAATCCGAAAGGAAATTCACAGACAGAAGGGCTTTCTAAAGAAAGTTTTTCTGATCATATTAATCGTAGCGGCTGTGTTTGCAGTATGTGTGCTTTTGTCAGATTTTTCATATCAGACAGACAATAAGGCAGGTTTTCTCTGGAAACAGGAGAATGTTCCGGTTATGGATGAATTGTACCGGCAGGGCAGCTATGAGGAAGCACTGAAAATCTATAGAGAGGGTCAGGAAAATTCCAATGTTTCCCTCTATAACTGGGAGCATTCTGATTTCTTTGATGTTTATGAAATCATTCTGTATATTCAGGGCACATTGGAATATGAGGCTGAGGGATATGAATTGACAAAGACGCAATGTATGAGTCTCTTATTTGATGAATGGAATGTGATAGAATTGGTAATGCAGGCCTTGGATGAGGAGGAAAAAGCGAATCTGAGGGAAGATACAGATGCCGTTTTACAAGATTTTGATGAGCGTTGGAACCTGAGTGAGGAAGACTACGAAAGGTTTTACAACGAGTTGGAGGAGAATGGATTTATCAGTTTTTCCTCCTGTGCGGAATACATAGATAAATGGTATGAAGAATAGTAGGAGGAATGTGTCGGCATGAAATGCGAATTTTGCGGAGGAGATTTGTCTCTTGAGGCAGAAAGCTGCCCCCATTGCGGACAGCTGAATAAGCATGCGCAGCAGCATATCAAGGATATGAAGCGGTATCGAAGGGAATTTGAGAGCACCAAAAAGGGTGTATATTCTGCTACGAAGAAATATACCGAAGTGACCGTAAGAATGGTGGTTATTACGGTGATGGTAGTGTTGATTGTTGCTCTGGGGATTCTCTGCAGTAACATTCATAGTATACACAGAAATGTTCAAAAGAGCGTGGCAAGCCGGAGGGAAGAGGAATATAGCAGGATTTTGGATGACTATCTTGCAGATGAGGATTACAGAGGATTTCTTGTCTTTTGCGAGTCAAAAGGGATTTCCCTATACTATGAGAATGGAGAATTTGATGCTTATCAGCGTCTGGCTGATGCAGTGGGCTGTTATTTTCAGGTGAGTGAAAAGGTAATGAATGTGGCATTGTCTACGGAAGAAGATACCTTGGGCTCGGAATCTCTGTGTTACGAATTAAATCAGTTTTATGCTTATTGTGATCCTGAAAGGTATACCTACTATAAAGGAGAAGACAGAGCGGAAACATGGCAGGCATTGGAGCGGATGGAAGAGAACATAAAGCTGATGTTGCAGACTTATTGTAACCTGACGGAGGAAGAGACGGATTCGCTGAAGGAATTATCTGAGGCGAGGAGAACAGTATTAATTGAGGAGAGGCTGGAAAATGATTGATCGGGTAAGGGAACATATATCAAAGGGGAAGCTTCTGGTTCTGAATATCATCATAATCGTATTGGCGATTATCATAGTTGGCTTATTGTGGAATGTGGGACAGGAAACCGTCTATTGCCTGGAAAACTATGTATATAAGCCGGATTCCTTCTTATATGCCATGGAGGCTGAGAATTATGAACATATGATGTATATGTATTATAACAATGTGATGAACGGTTATGAGGACAAGAAGGAGTTACAGGAAAGTCACGGTGTTGCAAAATATATAGAGGCAGCGTTCTACTACAAGGTATTTACAGAGGCGGGAGATTCCTCTCGTGCTGAAAAGCAGAAGGCGGCAATGGAGGAAGCAGAACTGCAAATGGGAGATTTTTCCTTTTTAACAGATACATTTAATCAAAGGCTGGGAATTACAGAGTAATCCGTTCAAAGCGAAGCACTGAGCTGATGCAAAATATGTAGGAAATTCGCAAGCTTATCTTGACAAATTCCATACGGATGCAATACAATCACTTAAAGAACAAAATCGTTCCAAAAATAGTTACGTAAAATGATAAATGACGTGGAAAAGGATTAGTACAAATAGGAAGCATCCCAGAGAGAGGGCATGGCGCGATAGCGTGGGTGAGAGGTCCTTATGCGGAAAATTTGGAACCTGCCTTGGAGTCCTGCATGAGATAGCAAATGCACAGAACAGCGGCATGGTGCAAGGAAATGCAGCGTAGAACCGGCGTTAACGGTACAGAGCCGGATGCAGCAATGCGTCAATTAGGGTGGTACCGCCGAGCCTTCGGTCCCTTTGTTGGGAACGAAGGCTCTTTTTGCGTAAAAATAAGAAATTACCAAAAAAAGGAGAAAAGAAAATGGCTGACAAGAAAATGGTTGAAGCGATTACCTCAATGGATGTGGATTTCGCCCAGTGGTATACCGATGTGGTAAAAAAAGCAGAGCTGATTGACTACACCAGCGTAAAGGGCTGTATGGTAATCAAACCGGCAGGATATGCAATCTGGGAGTTGATTCAGCAGCAGCTGGATGCAAGATTCAAGGAGACAGGGGTGGAAAATGTATATCTGCCTATGTTCATACCGGAATCTCTGCTGCAGAAGGAGAAGGATCACGTAGAAGGCTTTGCCCCTGAGGTGGCCTGGGTTACTCATGGAGGATTGAACGAGCTGCAGGAGAGACTTTGTGTACGTCCCACCTCCGAGACACTGTTCTGTGATTTCTATAAAAATGATGTGCATTCCTACAGAGATTTGCCAAAGGTATATAATCAGTGGTGCTCTGTGGTACGTTGGGAGAAGGAAACCAGACCATTCCTGCGTTCCAGGGAATTTTTGTGGCAGGAGGGTCATACGGCTCATGCTACCGCTGAGGAAGCGCAGGCAAGAACCATTCAGATGTTGAATGTATACGCAACCTTCCTTGAGGAGGTGCTGGCAATTCCGGTCATCAAGGGTCAGAAGACCGAGAAGGAGAAGTTTGCAGGTGCGGTGGCTACCTATACCATCGAAGCACTGATGCATGATGGTAAGGCATTACAGTCCGGTACCAGCCACAACTTCGGAGATGGCTTCGCAAAGGCATTCGGAATTCAGTTTGCGGATAAGGACAATACCTTAAAATATGTACATCAGACCTCATGGGGAATGACGACCCGTCTGATTGGCGCATTGATTATGGTACATGGTGATAATGAAGGTCTTGTGCTCCCTCCCAGGGTAGCACCTGTTCAGGTGTGCATTGTGCCTGTTATGCAGAAGAAGGAGGGCGTGCTGGAGAAAGCTTATGAGCTTCGGGATACGCTAAAGAGAAGCTTCCGTGTAAAGGTGGATGATACGGATAAGTCTCCCGGATGGAAATTTGCAGAGGCTGAGATGAGAGGTTATCCTGTGCGTGTGGAAATCGGTCCCAAGGATATTGAGGCAGGAAAATGCGTAATCTGCCGCCGCGATACCAGAGAGAAGCTTGAGGTGGCCTTGGATGAGCTGGAGACGAAGGTAGGAGAAGTACTGGAGACCATGCAGAAGGAAATGCTGGAGAGAGCAAGAGCTCACAGGGATGAGCATACCTATACGGCCACCAATATGGATGAGTTCGTCAAAATCTTCAATGAGAAATCCGGTTTTGTCAAGGCTATGTGGTGTGGTTGTCAGGAATGTGAAGACCGAATCAAGGAGCAGCTGAGCGTGACCAGCCGTTGCATGCCTTTTGAGCAGGAACAGATTGCAGATACCTGTGTATGCTGTGGTAAGCCTGCTAAAAAAATGGTATACTGGGGAAGAGCATATTAAAACATATCCATTGACATAGTATTAGGGGATGGTGGAATGAATTATATTGTATTGGATTTAGAATGGAATCAGAGCAATACGGGTTCGGAAGAGGCAGTTGCGCAAATGCCCTTCGAGATTATTGAAATAGGTGCTATTAAACTAAGTGACGCGTATGTCATGATAAGTGAATTCTGTGAATTGGTGAAACCGCAGGTATATCAGGAGATGCATCATATCACCAGCAGACTAATTCATCTGCAGATGGAAGAGCTGGAGCGTGGAAAGCCGTTTCCGGAAGTGACACAGCGATTTCTGGACTGGTGCGGCGAGGAATATACGTTTTGTACCTGGGGTTCCTTGGATCTGGTTGAGCTTCAGCGCAATATGCGTTTCTACAACATGACACCATTGTCGGAATCCCCCGTTCCTTTTTTGGACGTGCAAAAGCTGTTCAGCATCGCTTACGAGGACCGGAAATCCAGGAGGGCATTGGAATATGCGATCGACTATTTGAAGCTGGAGAAGGATATTCCGTTTCACAGAGCCTTCAGTGATGCCTACTATACCGCAAAGGTTCTGGCACGTATAGCAGAATCCAATCCCGAGGTATTGAAAAATGTTTCCTATGATGTGTTTCATCCGCCAAAGACAAGAGAGGCGGAGGTTAAGGTACAATTTGATACCTATATGAAATATATTTCCAGAACATTTGCTGACAAGAAGGAAGCATTTGCAGATAAAGAGGTGAGCTCCAGCAAATGCTATCTGTGTCGTTGTAATTTGCGAAAGAAAATCAGATGGTTCACACCTAACGGAAGGCATTATTATTGTGTGGCATATTGTGATAAGCACGGTTACCTGAAGGGGAAGATCCGGATTCGTAAGACCGAGGATGGAAGGGTCTACGTGGTAAAAACCACTAAGTTCATCACTCGGGAGGAGGTAGATCAGATTGCGGAGCGCAGAGGTCATGCAAGGGAGCTGCACAAGAAGCATAAGTAAACAGAGAGTTCTCAGGAACAGAGCAGGGATTATGATATTAATCATAATCCCTGAATTTATGTGTCTTTCTGTGCTTTTGTCTCTGTCTGGCGGCTTTGATTTCCGCCCTTCGTCTGGCCGCTAGACTGTTATTTATGTTTTGACGGCGATTGGGTCTTCTTCGGCGGCTTCGTTGCCAGCTGCGGCGGTTACTGCGGTGGGAGAACTGGTAATTTTTCAGGTATGCTCTGAGAAACAGGAGCAGCAGGATGGCAGCAACAATGCCGATAATCCACAAAATAACCTTCACGATATTGATGAAGATAAAGGAGGTTTCAGGTTCGTTTTCTTCTTCGGTTTCCTGAGTATCGGACTCAAGGACCGTGTCGAAGGTGTAGCTTTCTTCCTTGCCGGTGGCCAGATCAACGGAGGCTGAGCCCACATACACATCATGGTAGGTGTAGGTTATAACGGCTGCCTGATTCTCATTTTCCGTCTCATAGGAAATGGAAGAAGCCGTATCCGCAAAATCTGCTGTTCTGGGAAGTACAATGTAATCCTCCCGGTTCAAGGACAAAATCGGTTCGGAATTGCCGAAGATATCGTGGCGGCTGTAGAAGGAACCGGAACTGCCGATGTTGTATTTTGTTTCTGTTTGAGATATGTTTACCTTTTGAAAATTGCTGAAGCCGTAGTTGAACAACGCAATGGTATCTTCATAATGATAGGGTGCCTCGTCATTTAAAACAACGCAGATCAGCTTCAAACCGTCCTTTTCCGCGCAGGATACCAAAGTGCTGCGGGCAGCGTCCGTGTAACCCGTCTTGCAGCCAACCAGATACTCGTAGGCATATTTATGTCCGGCTAAAAGCTCCATCTTATTCCAGTCTATCAGCGTATCCTTTTCCTTGGGAATTACCAGCTTCGGAGTGGTGGTAATCCTGCACAGCATTTCGTTGGCGAAGAAGGCTCTGCCGATCATGGCAAGATCGTAAGCGCTGGTAACATGATTCTCGTCCGGAAGACCATTGGGATTCACAAAGTTAGAATCCACGCAGCCCAGCTCCTTTGCCCGCTGGTTCATGAGAGCCGCAAAGCCCTCCCAGGTATCACCGATATGCTCTGCCACAGCGTAGGATACCTCGTTGGCAGAACGAATCAAAATGGCATCCAGACATTGCTCCATGGTGAGGGTGTTTCCTACATCCATAGCGATATGATTACTGCCCACGGGGATGCCGAATACCGCGTCATGGGAAAAGGTAACGATTTCGTCAAGGGATGACTGCTCTGAGGCAATCAGGGTGGTCAGTATTTTAGTAGTGCTGGCCGGATACTGCTGCTGATGGATGTTTTTTTCGTAAAGAATTGTTCCGGTGCCTATCTCCATGAGAATAGCAGACTCGGCACTGACGATGGGTCCCTCGGGCCAGTCGGCAATTTGATTGGATTGAATCGGCATGGCCTGATGGGCGGCAATACGCTCCTCCTTGTAGGAGGCGGCGTGGGATGACATTCCCTGAGACAGGAAAAAGGAAGCTGCACACAGGAATGCCAAACCACGGATTTTATAGTGACGGAATAAATGTTTTTTTGCTAGTAACATAGAGCACCTCATATCAGAAATATGTCATAAGATTCTTTCGTATTTATCATACACCATTTTTCACTAAAACCATAGTAAAAAAGTATATGGAAAAATCGTTCATAATTGACAAGAATTCCCGGATAAAGTACATTGTATAGTGAAAAGAAAATCTTTTTGGAAAGGTTGAACAGATATATTATGAGATTGCGGAATATTACCGGTTCCCGCGAAGTGATTGCGGAGAGTGCTTATGTGGTGCAGGAGGCGGTGCTGGAACAGTGCCCGGGAACCTGGAAGGACATTTTTGGAAACAATAACCCTATACACATTGAAATTGGCATGGGAAAAGGAAAATTTATCCATGCCATGGCAAAGGAACATCCGGATATTAATTATGTAGGGATTGAAAAGTATTCCAGCGTATTGCTTCGTGCTATTCAGAAGATGGAGGAAGAGGAGCTGCCTAACCTGAAATTCATTCGTATGGATGCGGAGGATATCGTGAAGGTCTTTGGTAAAGAGGAAGTGGACAAGATTTATTTAAATTTCTCGGATCCGTGGCCCAAGGATCGTCATGCAAAGCGCAGATTGCCCTCGAGACAGTTTCTTGCCAGATACGATGTGATTTTGAAGAAGAACAGCCGTCTGGAATTCAAGACGGATAACAGGGATTTATTTGATTTCGCGGTGGAAGAGCTGGAGCCTGCCGGCTGGAAGGCGGAGGTTATCACCTATGACCTGCACAGCGATGAGAAATTGATGCAGGGTAATATCATGACGGAATATGAGGAGAAGTTTTCCGGTCAGGGAAATCCAATCTGTAAGTATATTATCTACAGATAATACGGAGACTTAAGTGTAACAGTTCTGTGATAGGCAGGATTTGCGGAATAGAGATATGTGAATTTGCAAAGAATAAAAGCCTAACGAATAGCGTAGAAGGAGGAAAGGGAATGGAATATCAGTTTACGGTTGATAATTTTGAGGAAGAAGTTTTAAAATCCGATTTGCCGGTTTTGGTGGATTTTTATGCAGACTGGTGCAATCCCTGTAAGATGATGGCACCGGTGGTTGCTTCCCTTGCGGGTGAATTGCAGGGCAGATGCAAGGTGGGAAAGTGTGATGTGCAGGAGAATATGGCAATAGCCCAGAAATATCGGATAGCCAGCATTCCGAATTTTATGATGTTTCAAAATGGTGAGCCTGTCGCATCCTTTCTGGGGATGATGTCAGCTGATGAGCTTCGCAGTCAGGTGGAGCAGGCATTGAGAACTGAATAACGGGTGTACAATAAAAAGCGTCACTGTCCGGTGACGCTTTTTATAAAAAATTGATATTTGTTCATGGCTTTTTTATGGAATAATTGACATTGATGTGCTACAATATAGAATGTATGTGTAGAGTCAGGAAAAAAGAAACAAGAAAGAGAATGGATAAAGAACATGAGAGTGGGTTTCGATAACGAGAAATATTTGAAAATGCAATCAGAACACATTGAGGAGAGAATCAACAAATTCGGAGATAAATTATATCTGGAATTTGGAGGCAAATTGTTTGATGATTTTCACGCATCGAGAGTGTTGCCGGGATTTGAGCCCGACAGTAAGCTGCGTATGCTGATGAAGCTTTCGGACAGAGCAGAGATTGTGATCGTTATCAATGCCGCAGATATTGAAAAAAACAAAATACGAGGCGATTTGGGAATCACCTATGATGAAGATGTACAGAGACTGATGAGAGAATTTGAATGCCGTGGGCTTTACGTGGGAAGCGTGGTGCTGACACATTATGCAGGTCAGCTTCGTGCAGCAGAGTTCAAGGAGAAGCTGGAGAAGAAAAATGTTAAGGTATATCTGCATTACACCATAGAAGGATATCCCTCCAATATTCCATTGATTGTCAGTGAGGATGGCTTTGGCAAGAACGAATATATAGAGACCACGAGACCTTTGGTGGTGATCACGGCACCGGGTCCCGGAAGCGGAAAAATGGCAACCTGTCTGTCCCAGCTCTACCACGACAACAAAAGAGGAATCAAGGCAGGATATGCAAAATATGAGACTTTTCCGATTTGGAATATCCCGCTGAAGCATCCCATTAATCTTGCTTATGAGGCTGCTACGGCAGATTTGAATGATGTAAATATGATTGACCCATTCCATCTGGAGGCATATGGAGAGACCACGG
>CAYOHU010000001.1:0-36255 GCA_964403845.1 uncultured Acetatifactor sp. | reverse complement strand
CTGTGGGGATCATAGGGTGTGGTCTCATAGAAGAATGCATTATCGTCATCCGGGAGAGAGCCGTATACCTCATCCGTGGATACATGAAGGAATTTTTTGCCCTCCTTAAAGGTTCCGTCAGGAAGCTCCCAGGCTGCCTTGGCGCAGTTAAGCATTACCGCAGTGCCCAGCACATTCGTCTGTACAAACACCTCAGGATTGCGGATACTTCTGTCCACATGGCTCTCTGCAGCGAAATGAACCACTCTGTCGATATCATTCTCTGCAAAGATTTTGCTGATGGCTTCCTTATCGCAGATGTCAGCCTTCACAAAGGTATAATTCTCTCTGTCCTCAATATCCTTTAAATTCTCCAGATTACCTGCATAGGTCAGGGCATCAACGTTGATAATGCGGATTTCATTGTCGTATTTCTTAAACATGTAATGAATGTAGTTGGAGCCGATGAAGCCTGCTCCTCCCGTCACTAAATAAGTTCTCATATTTTCCCTCCATTATTCTTAAAATACCGTTTCCATATCATTCCATACTTATGGTTAGTATACCATAATCTGTACATTGCTGGCTATATCTTTTTTTTCACAGGGACACCATAGGAACGCAACGGTTCAGACACCGGTGCGCTAGTACCCCAGATAGCTCAGGTTCAGATCCACATTTCCCTGAATCCCGCTGATCTTTCCCGTGCTTGTATACTGCCACAAATCATATCTTCCGGTATAGGTGGGAGTAGCCGCATATTGTGCAAGCCAGATCTTGTATGCACTCAGGGAACCGGAGTCAAGCTTCTCATTCAGCCATGTCTTATTCGCATAGATACCTGCAGTGTATCCGGATCTCTGAATGGTCTCACAGAAGGCCTTACAGACAGCGGTTCTTGTGGTCTTGTCAATCTTATCTCCGCGTCCGCCGCCGGACTCCACATCCAGAAATACCGGATAGGAAATCTTATAATCCTTTATCTGCTCCAGTACAAAGGATGCCTCCTCAACCGCTTCGATTTCATCCGTTGCCTGTGTGAAGAAGTACACTCCAACCTTCAGGCCGGCATCCAATGCTCCCTTAATATTGGTTTTGAACATCTTATCCTCCACCAGCATACCCTGAGAGGAACCCCTGTACCCACAACGGATGATCACGTAGGATACTCCGGAATTCTTTACGGCATTCCAGTCGATTGACCCGTTCCACTTGGAAACATCAATACCCAGCGTGCCCGAACCGGTAATCAGGCTTCCGTCGCTGGCAAAATTATACTTTGCCCCTTGAATCACCTGTTCTCCAGTTACCTTCTCACCTGCTGCCGTAAAATAATACACATTTCCGTTAATTGTCTGCCAGCCGGTGTATTTCACATCACCCTTGATAAAGAATTTGACCGCTGTATAATAATCCGCATATACTGCCTCGCGATATTTCTCATTCTCCTGTACATACAGCTGATTCCCGTCCGAATCCTTCAGCACATCCGTCTTATTATCTTTGGGATGAATCAGCACCTTCACGGCACAAACAGCAATTGACTCCTGCTCATTCTCAACATACTTGACTGTAATGACCGCATCACCCGTAGCCACACCGGTGATTGTCACTGCCTTGTCCTTCACCTCAACCGTAGCCACACCGGTATTGGAGGACTCTGCCGTAACAGCGGTCTCCGTCAGTGCATTCACTACCTTGGCAATGATGGTAATAGGCTCTGTCAGATACACGGTTGCGGTCGTTTCCTCCAGAGTAACCACCGGCTTATCCATTACCGTCACCTTACATTCTGCCGTGACCGGCATACTGACTCCCTCAGCATAATTCACAGTAACAGTCACTGTCGCAGTTCCCGCTGCCACACCTGTTACAGTGAGATTACCCAGCTGATCTACCACCGCTGTTGCCACCGCCGCATTGTTAGAAACCACACTATATTGCAATGTTTTTCCCGGAGTAGCGCCGGTTGCAATAGCCTTTGCCTGTACCGTATCACCGATTGCAAGAGCAGTCTCTGCGGGTGTGATTTCAGCAGTAAACGCTACATTCTCCGCATCACCGTCACTGACAGCAGGCAATACAGCCGCAGTACGCAGGAAACGCTTGCTCATCGCCAATGTCATAGGATCGGGAATCTTGCTTTTGGGAATCTCTGTGTATGTCTCCGCTACTGCCGTACTCTCCACCCAGATAACCGTATCCTGCAGGGTTGACTCTACCACGGTCTCGTTAATCTGAGTGTCCTCCTTTGATACATCAATTTCGTCCTCGGTCTTAACCTCCGCGCTGACATCCACCTTTTCGTAGGCGATGTCCTTCTTAACCTCCACGGACTGTGCTCCCGCAGGTACTGAATAATCCGCATACCTTTCATCCGTCAGTTCATTTACCAGCACCTTATAGGTTCCGGCCTCGATATCCTTATAATAAATAATACCATCCTTATCGTCATCCGACCATGTCACACTCTTACCGTCAGGCTGGGTAACGGTTACGGAGAACGGAACGTTACCGATTAATTTACCTGTCTTTTTATTGATAAATTTAATCTTCAGATCCTTCTTGACAGAGGTCATATTCAGCTTGACGGTAACCGCATTGGAATACTCTTCCTCATCATAATCCTTCTTCTGCTGCTCTTCTTTTTTCTTTTCTTCCTCAACAAGCTCCGCTGCCGCCTGCCGCGCAAGCTCTGCATCCGCCACTGCCACAAGACCTTTTTCACCGATGAGTTCAATCCCCTCCAGCTGGCTTCCCACATTTGCCGTCAAAGCTGTCCGGTCTCCCATGACTCTGTTTCCTATATAGATTCCTCCAATCACCAGTGCCAAAAGCAAAACCACAATACCCGTTATGGTGATCACACGGTCCATGATCTCCATTTCCGGAAATTTATTCTTCGTCCTCACTGCTCGAACCGGAACGTGAGGTTCTTCATAATATTCTCCCTCATCCTCAGCGTAGTACTCTGCCTCCTCCGGAGCCTCCTCGTAATACTCTCCCCCGTCCTCAGCGTAGTACTCTGCCTCCTCCGGAGCCTCTTCGTAATACTCTCCCCCGTCCTCAGCGTAGTACTCTGCCTCCTCCGGAGTCTCCTCGTAATACTCTCCCCCGTCCTCAGCGTAAAACTCTTCTTCTATCTCTGCGGCATCATATCCGCCATCCTCATAGGACTCAGACTCCTCCGTCTCATAGTCCCCCGGTTCGTCCCAGTCATAATTGTTATCATCATATTGTTCCCACTCCTCCGTGGTTCTTTTGGTATGCTTCCATAATTTTTTCATCTAAATCTCCATTCTGAAGCTGAGGGCACGCGTAAGAGAACCTATCAAGGCAGTTCTCTCCTGTCACATCAGTGCATTTCCTCCGCGTTCTTAACAATTCCGTAACATTATAGCATTGTCTTCCCGTCCCTTCAAGGCATTCAACTATTTCTTCATAATTTCTTAAACCTTGCGTTCTAATCTTAATTTTCGTTAATAATGTAGACTTTCTTCGCGTATAATAGTAAAATGATAGCGATTCAAAATCCAATCCGGCATTCTTCGCAGAAGCTCCGGAGCTATGCATCAGTTATTAAGGAGCTGATGTACAAACACTGGCACAAAATAACGATAGAAAGAGGTCCTATGAAACAGAAAAAAAAATTGAACGAACAAACTAACGGTACAACTCATAATCATATACCGGATATCCAAATTATTGACTTGGAACTTGTTGGAAATACAGATGCTCCGGATTCGGAAGCAGATGCAGAGACGGAGTGTGTTGCGGAGGAATCGTCCCAGCCGGTCGAGGAAGCGTCCCCGGCAGTCGAAGAATCAGAGGCACATGTCCGGACACCCAAAAAAGGCTTTCGCTCCTTTCTGAATATTCATACACTGCTTGCAGCTGTCTTTGTTGTGATGGTGGTCTCAATTGTTACAAAATTCAGAAACTGGGGTGTTTTCGTGGATATCAACGATATTCACAGCGACTCTTCCCTTGGCTATCTTGATGTTCTGGATGAGTTTTTACCGGTGTCAGACGAAGCGGGAAATATAATTTCCAATGGTATTGTGGAAAATATTGTAGTGTTCGGGAACGCTCCCTTTGCAGATAACCCTGACTCAGAGGATAACCTTGCCAATCTGATTGCAGAAAATACAGGTGCTCAGGTATACAACTGCTCCGTCAGTAACAGCTATCTGGCTGCCAGACATCCCTATTTCGACGCGAGTATCGCTCCCATGGATGCTTACAGCTTTTATTGGTTAATCACTCTCGGAGTAGGCGGTCTCAATGCCCATTACTATCCCGAAGCGGAAAATGCCCTGGGTGACTTACTCCCTCCGGAAGCACAGGAGGTATATAATACCCTGACCACATTGGATTTCAACGAGGTGGATGTTGTAGTGGTCATGTATGATGCGTCAGATTACCTTATGGGACATGAGATGTATGATGACTTAAATCCCACCAACATCCAGTGCTTTACCGGTAATTTGGAGGCAGGAATTGAGTTGCTCACTAGCGATTATCCCCATATCAGGGTCATAGTCCTGTCCCCTACCTATGCCTATGCACTCAACGAAGAGGGAGAATATGTGAGCAGTGATATATACCGATATGGTCAGGACGTCTTATCCACTTATGTGATTAAGCAGAGCGACTCCTGCAATTCAAGATGTGTCAGCTTTGTGGATAATCTCTATGGCACCATTACGGAAGACAATGCCGACCGGTACCTGATTGACAATATCCATCTGAATACAGAGGGGCGGAGACTGGTGTTCAACCGATTCATGGAGGCTCTGACTGCATACTCAGAAATCAAAAAGTAAATCTGCATCATCCCCCCGGTTTGAAAAAGCACGGGGGGAAAATCAGAAAATACTGTAACTATGCAAATCCACTGTACTGTCCTTATAAATCATATACCCTTCTGCCTGTCCGAAGGCTTCAAAGTCATAATCCATTAACTCACCAACCATCTCTTTTTCCTTAGGCAGAATAATATAAACACATAGCTTCTCTCTGGCAAGAGCAGCCAGCTGTTCTGCGTCAATCACCTCTGCCTCCATGGCATCATACAAGGCATTCTCCGTTCCGTAATTCCACCTTTCCACTGTAATCTCCCTACCATAGGGCATACACACCACCGGGGAATACTGGCGCACATAAATCAGCAGCTCCTTTGGAAACACCGCCATAACCTCACGTCCCTCCACCTCAATGGCATCGCAGATTTCCACCACACTTTGGGGCACGTGATATATATTTTCAGCCTCCTGAAAGAGCGGATCCTGATACACATAGCTTCCGGATACCATAATAAGACAGGCAGCCGCCAGTCCGAATATCACTTTCTGCTTACCTTGAAGCTTCCGATAGATTTCCACCGCAGCAAACGCAATCACTGCCGTGACGGGAAGCAGCCACAGAATCCGATAGTAAATCTCGGTGTCAATATAATGATACACCACCCAGGTAGTAACAGGAAAAAAGAACAGCAGCAGTAAAATCAACGGCACATACACAAACAGGATACGGAAGGGCTTCCTTTTCTCCGTAAAGAAAAGATAAAAGGTTGCTGCAAGATACCATATCACAATCAGTCCCGTTCCCATAAACGAGCGGAAATACTCATTCGCCATCATCCACATATACCGAAGATGATCCCAAATCTGATACCACATATTTTTTCTCCTTTAAAACATTGCAAAACATGATATTTTCTGATTTCACAATTACACGATTATATACAATAGTGCAAACACCGCACAGGGGGTACAGCACATTGCCAGCAAAAGCAGCAGCCTCCACCTGCGATAGCAGACGGCAGTACACAGCCCCGTGACTCCGACCAGCATACAGCTCAGCAGTGTTCCCAGCGTACTGCACAGGCATGCCGTAAGCAATGTACACAGCAGCAGCACCCAATAGGCCGGCGACATCCTACTGTTTGCCTGAATCCCCTCTATCAACAGAAGCAACAAAAAAATCAACAACGGAATCACAATACTGCCCAGTGCCGCTTTGCCCTGTCTGCTTCTCTCTATCATAAAACGCTCTGTTGTATAAATAGAATAGTTGCCAAACAGCACCAGAAGCTCTACAAAAATCATAAAGACAGGGATATGCTCCTTACCTCCGGCAAACAATCTGCATGCCAACAGATAGAACACGCCGTATGCCATGGCAATCAGCACCGGCGACAGGATTACATGTGCCACACTGACCGGCTGCATACCGGACACTCTCGCCAAAAAGGAAATCCAGATTGGAAAGGGCGCCAAGCCATATCTGGCATCCAACGTTGTGGCTCCCCCCGTATATACCAGCTTACGGTACATGGTATTCGCTTCCTCTGCAATCGATGCCGTTGCCACATAAAATGCATCATCGCTATCCCCATAGGAAAGGCGGATTGCCTGCACCAGCTGAAAGAGCAGCAGCGCCCAGAACAAGACCCAGGGAAGAAGCTTCCTTTTATCTGCACGGGGAGCTGCAAATATCTTTTTTCTCCGCAGCACAAGAACAATCAGTGCAGCTGCCACCATCACCGCAAGAAAACACAGATACGCCTGCACCACCCTGTCAAACGCTGCCTCCTGCAGCACAAGGGGAACCGTAATCACCTGAAAGCCTGCCCACAGAAGTATCTGTCCACTTATCCACGCAAGGGGTAATTTCCCTGCATACTTATCCACAGTAAGAAACATGCTTCCCACTATCACCGGAATCACAAATAAAATCCCTGTCAAAATCAATATCTGCAATGCCAACATATCTGCTCCATTTCCCAACATTACCTCTGTTCACGCATTCCCCTCAAACAGGAAGACAGCATCCAACAAATCCACAGTAATGTCACCGCAATACTCTTTTTATAGTCCATCATCCCCGCTCCCCGCAGGGTGTACACCAAAACCAGAACTCCCGACGAAAACACGCAGCACACAGCCGTAAGCAGCCACCGGCAGAGCTTCTGCAGCCTTTTTCTTCGCTCTGCTTTTTCTGTCAGACCGGCTGCAAGCCTTACTCCCTCCAGGACGGCTGTCAGTACAAGTGCCGCACCGAACCACATACAGCTGTAGTCCATATAATACTTGGTGAGAAACGGGGTCTTACTGCGCATGATATCATAATTTCTTCCGGAATAGGAATCATAAATCTTTCCGGTAAACTGCCTTTGCAGCACCAGAGGGGAAACGGTATATCCCACTGCATCCCAGACAGTGCGATGCAGAATCTCGTTTTTGTGATTCTGCCATGCAATTTCCGCAATCTCCCCGAAAAGCTCCTCAGCTCGTTCCTTCCCCAGAGCCTCCTCCAGCGTTCTTCCCAGAATACGGTCCATGTGATCGGCATAATAATCTATCTGTCTTGCTTCCTCGAATGTAAACTGCGCCTTCACTTCCCCGGGCCAGAATTCATAATCCGTACCGGCATAGGGCCATGCCAGCCGGCTGACCATAGCAGCATTACGGCTCTTGGTTACCCTGTCATAGCAGCCCTCCTCCTGTGTGAAATTCTTCACCATCAAAAGCAGTCCGCCCAAGACCACAACCAGTGCCAAAAGTGTCAGCGGATACCACATCCTCTTTCTGTCATCCTTCCACGCCTTACCCAGACCATATAGTGACAGCAGCACCAAGGGAAGAATACCTATATACAAATATTCCGGCCGCAGCAATACCGCAAGCGCCCAGCAAACCAATGCTTTCACAAAGCTTCCCGGAGTCACTCTCCGTCCATTGATCAGGATACCGCTTACCACTGCCAGCTCCAGAAGAAGAAGGGAGGACACAAAGGAATCCGGCAGAACTGCCAGATGACATTGCATCGCCATAGGGAAGGTCAGCATCGCCAGTGCTCCCCAGACCCTCCGACTCTTTTCCTGCACGCAGAAGCTGCCCAGCAATTGATAGGACACCCAAAAAGCGAAGCCGATCTGCAGCAGGTACAAAATGAAACGATAGGGGACAAGAATCAACTCCTCCATCCCCTTTGTCACCAAAATCAGTACCGGATACAAAATGCCTTCGTACTCATCACATATTAATGTCTTGCCGATCTCCTCACACAGAAGGCTCTCACCAAACCGTTGGAAGCCCGTAAAATTACAGAGCATCCAGCAGATTCCCAGAATGATCTGTATGCTGAAACCGATGAAAAGAACTCTGCCTGCCACGGCCAAAACGGCTTTCGCTACCTTTTGCATACCTCTTCTCCGTAGAACCTCCAAATCACATTGCAGATATCATCCACCTGCTTCAGGGTAAGTCCATAATACATGGGAAGCCGAGCCAGACGCTCGCTTTCCTTCGTCGTATAGCGATCCTCTCCATGGAAGCGTCCGAACTTCAAACCGGCCGGCGCAGTATGAAGAGGAATATAGTGAAATACGGAAAGAATTCCGTTTGCCTTCATATAATCTATGAAAGCCGTTCTCTCCTGAATATCCTTTGTCTTAATATAGAACATATGGGCATTGTGCACACAGCCCTCCGGAACAACCGGCAATTCTATGGCACCCGTCTCCGCCAGCGGTGTCAGCCTCTCCCGATAGCGGTTCCAGCAAGCAAGTCTGGCCTCATTCATCTGATCCGCGATCTCAAGCTGTGAATAAAGATACGCCGCATTCATATCGCTGGGCAGGTATGATGAGCCGAAATTCACCCAAGTGTATTTGTCAATCTGTCCTCTGTAATATTTGCTTCTGTTGGTGCCCTTCTCACGGATAATCTCCGCATCCTCCACATACTTTTCATCGCGGATTAACAGCGCGCCGCCCTCTCCCATGCTGTAATTCTTAGTCTCATGGAAGCTGAAGCATCCGAAATCGCCGATGGTTCCCAGTGCCTTTCCCTTATAGGACGCCATGACACCCTGAGCCGCATCCTCGATGACAAGCAAGTGATGCTTTTGGGCAACCTCCATAATCGTATCCATCTCGCAGGATACTCCCGCATAATGAACCGGAACGATGGCCTTCGTCTTATCGGTGATAGCTGCCTCTATCAGCTTCTCATCAATATTCATGGTATCCGGTCTGATATCCACAAATACCGGAACCGCACCGCGCAGTACAAATGCATCTGCAGTGGACACAAAGGTATACGCAGGCATGATCACCTCATCCCCCGGTCTGATATCCGCAAGCAGCGCAGCAAGCTCCGTTGCATGGGTACAGGAGGTGGTGAGCAGACATTTTGCAGTGCCTGTTCTCTCCTCAATCCACTGATTGCACTTTTTGGTGTAAGCCCCATCGCCGCATATCTTCTGATTCTGCACACATTCCCTGATATAGTCCATTGCCGTATCCACATAGGGCGGAACATTAAAATTTATCATTGCAATCCTCCATTCTGCTTCCTCAAGCCCTTTTATGCCATTCCCCAAGTACGTTACCCTCCACAGAACCCACCGTCCTGCTGATAATATATTTGGGTCTTCCTTTTACTTCCTCATAAATTCTCGCGATATAATGCCCGATAATTCCCAGGCTCAGCATAATGAAGCCCCCTACAATCAATATCAGTAAAATGACCGTAGTAAACCCTTCCACCGCATCACCCAGCAAATATTTGACCAAGGTCTGTACCATCAGTACGGAGCTGAACAAAATCATGACCATACCCATGACCGTCACAAGCTGTAACGGCAGTGTACTGAAGGATGTGGCATTGGCAATCGCATATTTCATCAGGCTGAAAAAAGACCATTTGCTTTCGCCGAACTGCCTCTCCTGCACCTCATACTTTACGGCTTCCGTACGGAAGCCCGCCCAAAACGTCAGTGCACGGAAAAAGGTATTCCTCTCTGGCAGCTCCAGCAGCACATTCACCACCTTACGGTCTAATAATTTAAAATCCGAGGAGGCACTCATGTCCATCTTAATCAGCTTACTCATAATCCTGTAAAATAATCCGGCAGATATCCTGTGGAAAAAGCTCTCTTTGCCTCGGTCACTCTTGATTCCCTCCACGACCTCCGCTCCGTTCTGCCAAAGCTCCCACATTTGGGGAATCACAGAGGGCGGATGCTGCAGGTCACAGTCCATAACAATCACCGCATCCCCGGCAGTCAGCTCCAGCCCGGCAAAGATTGCTGCCTCCTTGCCGAAATTGCGGCTAAAGCATGCCCCCTTTACATGGGAATCGGAAGCAGCTGCCTTCTCAATCTCCTGATAAGTAGCATCCTTGGAGCCATCGCTCACAAAGACCAATTCGTAATCAATTCCGTTCTGCTTTAAAAGCTCCGACAGAACCCTTGTTGTATTGGCTATATTCTGCTCTTCATTATAAGCCGGCAAAACAATCGATAATAATGCCATTTATCTTCCTCCGTCCTTCGCCTAACCTCTGTCGGCATTCTCCGTTTTAACATATAGGATGCCATCCACCACCTTAGTGGACTCCGGTCCCGGAAAACCGTCCATCTCAACGTATTCATCAGAATAATAGATTTCCGTCACATCATCAACCTTCATAAAATTCAAGGTTGCTCCCAGATAATTCTTCATAAAGGCCTCGTAATTGGGACTTGTATACAGCAGGAAGTCACCGTTCAGCCCAATCATTCCACCCGTTATTTTATTTGTAATATCCGTGGAAGGATACTCATCCTCGCCCACAACCCCAATCATGGCAATGGGAATTCCCTGATAATAGCCCTCAGTCTGTTCAATCCTGTCAAGCAGACGGACACAGTAGGCATAGGTCTTCTCATACCGCTTCTGAAGATTGGAATACCCAATATTGTCCGTGACGCTGTAGTTGAATATCAAAATTGCTGCCGCGCACAGCAGCCCCCATTCCATAACAGTTGCTCTTTTATTCTCCTCCAGATAACGGTCGCAAAATGCAAGGCACAGAATAGGATATACCACCCACTGATACCGCATGAGCAAATGATAGGTAACATTGGGGGAAATCAACAAAATGGCATTGGTAGCAAGGGGAAGCCCTGCCGCCAACAAAACTATTATAACGAAAAAGCCCGGCTTCTTCCACCATTTTCTGCGAAAACATAGGGTAATCAGGACTCCCGCCGCAGCCATAACCGAAATCACCCATGCAGCCATTGCATAAGCATTGTTGAAAAGTACATTTCCTTTCAGGGAAAATGCTGCAAAATCATAATACATTTCCTTGATTGCAGACAGCACTCCCGCGGAAGCCGCATTGGCATTTCCCATCTCACTGATTCCCTGATAATCAGCCAGCTGTTTTCCCTGTACTTTTAATAACAGCTGTAATATAGCAAAATAGAAGCCGCATCCAAGAACGCCCATGGTTAAATAATTAAATAAAGTTTTAATTTTTCCCTTTGGACTGTCATCCCCTATCATGCAAATCACAATTTCATAGATACACAATAGAATCGCAAAGGCCACATACGCCTGATAAGTACCCATACTAAAGGCAAGGCACACCGCCCCTGCCAGAAAACCGTGTCTGTACTTTTTCGTGAAGAGTACTGCCAGCACCGCCAGCAGCAAGGACAGCATATAACCATCCATGGTAAATACATACGCAAAGGTTGATGCCAACGCCGGGAAGGTTACCAAAAGTCCGCTCACTGCCACGATCACCCAGGTTCTCTTTAATTCCAGAAGCTCCGACAATGCCGCAGCGGTACAGGACAGGAAGAATAGTCCTATCAATCCAATCACCCAGGGAAGTGTAAAGTAAGAGGAAAATCCACAGGCAACGGTCAGAAACCATCTTCCGGAGGTTATCATGTTCTGGTCAAAATACATACTGGCCAGACCGTCATGGTTCGGCACATCAGACAGCATGGCAGGCAAGTGCACAAGCAGCCCTATCAAAAAGGCTGCCCCAAAGGCAAGCTTCCATTCCTGCCTGATCATCCTCTTCATTTTTCCAAAAGCTTCTTTCGGCGTCTTCAACTCTCTCACCTCATTACATAATTATAGATTGCCTCCGCAATCAGCTGTCTGCCTGCCTCGTTAGGATGCAAGCCGTCTCTGGTATACAGCTCCCACTCGTTCCATACCTCGTGGGGATAAAAATCATGATAAAGATCAATCACTTCCACTCCAAGCTCCTTTGCCAGTCCGATCTCAGCATTCACATAGTCCTCCAGAACTCCGCCGCCGAAATCGTTATTTTCACAGGTCTGCTCCGGCTTCTCATAAAAAGGATACCAGCTGTAGGTGGGTGTCAGAAGAATGATCCGCAGCTTCGGATACGACCTACGCAGGATTTCCACAGTGCTGCGTAGAGCTCCCGTAAAGGTATATTCATCATACAAGTCCTCTTCATCAGAAATCGGAATTCCTGCGTGGTAATCATTGATTCCCTGACCTATGAACAGAATATCCACAGCTTCAAAATCAATCTGCTCCAGTGTATTGATTGTGGCCTCAAAATACAGCGTGGCACTTTCACGGCTGAATACCGTCTGTTGCACGCCAAAATCAGAGGTTGCAATTGACTGTGCCAGTGCATGCATGGACAGGCAGTCCTTGGTATAGGCCGGACGCCCTTCAGTGTCCAAGCGTCCCATGCTGGTTCCGCCCAGTCCGCCATTAATCACCTTCTGATCAAGCATTTCTGCCAGAACAGCCGGTATGGAGGTATTATCCCGGCATTCTCCCACAATACTGTCACCCATCATAACGACAGCTACGGAGGAATCCGCCTTTTCCTTCCATACTCCGCAGAAGCATATCCCCGGCAGAACGCCGAAAAGGAAAATAGCGATGCCCCAATTTAAAATTATACGCTTTGTTATCCGTTGCCTGATATTTTTACCCAATGTCTTACCCTGTTCCCCATTCCGTTATTGCAGCATACTATACTATAATAATTACCCATTCCTGCATTCTATTCTGCCGGGCTAAACATCCACGCCAGCAGGAATGGTATGACTATTATAATAGGATAAGCATATCTGAAGTTTACCACCGGTCCTAAAAAGAGTGTCATCAAATTCCAGAAGGGCAGCATACACAGCACAGCCTTCTGCCTTTTCTTTAAATAGCCTGCCGAAAGCATCAACAGAAACAACAGCCAGCAGTAAAACGCCGGTTTAAACAGATTCGACAGCACCGGCCAGTCATAGTAGCTGTTCCCGTTGATGATTCTGCGATAGTTCTCCAAAACCCCCGGCAGATAAGAATGATTTTCAATTCCGTCAAACACCTCGCTGGCGGATGCGTTGAAGGTATATATCAGCCCCTTTTCCGTATCCTCTCCATATCCTAACACTTCCGCATGAGACACATCATCCGGAAACCAGTAGCCCGACGTCAGTGCCAAAAACGCATCCAAATAGTCATTGGGATATTTCAGACCGAGTCTAAACCAATCTCCCAGCATTCCCGGAATATCATCTTTCCAGTTCTGGAAAGCGGTATTCGTCACATTCCCCTTAATACTATCTGCTATGGTGGGATTATAATCCTCCCAATAATCACACGGCACATAGGTATTGATTGTCCACCAGTCCTCATCGCTCAGATTCCCACCCTGGTTCACTGCCACACGACACATCTGTTGGATAAACACACTATACTTCTCCATCTCGCTTCCCGAGCCGGCATTCATCGCCTTCTGCATTGCCGCTTTGGCGCTCTGCCCACCTACCAGAATCAGAACACACAGCAGCAGAATCTGCAAGCGTTCCCTCCGGGACCACCAGACATAAAATACCGCAAATACCGCAAACGCGTATACCGCATTGTTTCGGAACAGAATCATCGCAATGCCGACCGCCACAATCGCTGCATCCAGTCCCAGCATTTTAGCCCCTTTGGCGGCATGGGTATCACGATAAAGCTTTCTCTCCAGAATCAGCAACAGCAGCAGCAAAAAAAATGCCGCAAACAATATATCCTTTGTCATAGCCATTCCCATCACAGGATGAATCGGCAGAAGCCCGAAAAGCAAGGTTGTTACCACCACCGGCCACTTTTTACGCATGAGCCTGCCTGTCATAACACAGGAATATGCCATAACCGCGGACAGAATCAACATCTGCACCCCACTGAAAACAGCCATTCCGGCCTGATAGGAGCCCACTGCCTCCCCCAGCTTCAGGGCGCACCTGATCAGGAAGGTGTGAATCAGGGGATGATGGGTATTAAACCAAAGATATCCCAGTACTGCTTCTATGGATTGCCTGTTAAAATCATAGGACATAATCGCCGGGAAATATGCCAGAAAAGCCGGAATCCAGCAAAGCATTATGACACCCCAGCTTGTCAGAAAGCATCTGCCCGACCTTCCAAATGCCCCCTCTGTTTTTCTGCCGACCGCCTTATCTAACAGGGCAAACCATAGATTTACAAAAGGAGAAAGACCGATACCGATTCCTACGGATACCAGCAGAATCCACAATTTTCCCTTCACTCCTACGGAGGTCATTCCCTGCATACGCATCTGATATCCCAGCACAAGGGCAAGCCCCAAGAGACACGCGGTGAGCCAAACATACCCAAGCCTCCTCTTTCGGAGCGTAGCATCCTCTATTTTCTCCAGCTCCTGCCCAAACCAAAACAGACTGCCGAACACCACAGCAAAAAGGAATGCACTGAGCAGACTCTGGGTGAATCCCTTACCGTCAGTCATTAAATTCAGCAGATAGCTTAAGCTGCATCCCGCATATATTGCCGACAGGCTTACGCCAGCCTTACGCATATTATCTTTTTTACACTGAAAGTAGCTTCTGTTCTTCACTGTTTCCAACACACTCCCGCTTGAATAATTTCTGATTACAAATGTACAATAATGTACTCTCCCATGTCGGCAATATACCCCTCCTTCGGAAAATGCGGAAGACTCAGGGAATACTGCACCGCAATGTCATATAGCTCCACATCCAAAAGCGGCTGTAATTCATGTCCGTGCATATGGAAAAATCGTACCAGCTCCGAATCATCACCAAATGCATCTCGCCCCCAGTCAATCACGGACAATGCCGGTGTCTGTGCAACCCACACCCCGTAGGTACGATAAAATTTTTCCAGGAGGTGTTCGTCCACCAGATCCGTGATCCGCTTCATCTTATAAAACGTCTCCGAGCCGATGGGTACATAGGCATCCTCAATAATCCCCTTCGGAACCTCATAATTCAAGGTAAATACCACCGGCTTTGAAAGATCATATTCCCGTTCCAGATCATATGCGATTTTCGCAATAACCTCTTTCGCACTTTCATACTTTTTGTAATCCACATAAAACCATCTGTTCATATCTGCGCATTGATTCCACAAAATAACCACAAGCACCGGACACATAATCCAACGGCAAACCTTTGCAATACCTCCAAGCCACGCCCTTCCGTCACCTTTCAGATTTTCACACGACCTTCCGATTCCGCTGACGGCATACACCGCAATCAGTGCGCCAAAGCCGCAGATAACAGGCAGGAATTGTGCTGAACGGTACAGCGTAACCGAACCCTCCACCAAAACCAGCAGAAAAGCTGCCACATAGGTACCACAGGTCAGGAGAAAAATCCACCCATCCCTTTGTCTTATGCTTCTCAGGATTGCGAACGCACCGAGCACCACCGATGCCAGCATAAAGATGCGAATGGGATAATAGGCGTATGCAAACACACCATACATGACAAACACTCTTTTCAACGCCATTCCAAATTCAGCAAAGGCGTTCTCCTCGAACATCCACCCCAGCATCTCGGTAACAGACCGTTGGACTGCCTCATCCTTCAGTGATTCCAAATGAAAGATTCCGGTCACCAGCGTGATCATCATACTGCGAAGAACCAACGCTACTGCCGCTACCAAGGCCACTGTACAGAGTGTTCTAAACATTTTCCTGCGCACTCCCGCAAAGCGCTCCGTCAAAAGCAGCAGGCAGCTTCCCACAAGCCATACGACCATGAAGGATTCGTAGCAGCCTAAGGCTATCCACAGGAAAGCAGCAGCTCCCACAAACGGCAGGCAATAGCCGGGCAGCTTTTTTGCATTCTCTGTTTTCCGCTCATCCCGGCGCAAGAATCCCTCCCGCAAGCAGCACAGGCTGATTCCGCAGCACAGATATCCCGTAGCGATACCGTTGTGAAGAAAATAAGTGAATACCTCGCTGATTAGCGGGCAGGAGAGAAAGACACACGAAAAGAAATAATAACCGTAGTCAGGTACCTTTTTCCCCAGAATCGAGCGAAACAAGGCAGCCCACACCGTCACAGCTATCATCAGAAGTATCACCCCTGCAAAATCCGTCAGGAAAGGGGCAAATTCAGAAATATGCACAACTTTATTTAAGAGAAACATTACCCAACGACCCACAATAGCCGCCAGACCCTCCTCAAAGTAATAACGATAAGGAGTATCATCAATACCGATTGTAATATGTGTCACCTTAAAGCCGTAAGCGCATACGGCGGTGAAACACAGCATCAAAATATATATTCTGTTCCGGCTGAAAAACCGGAACTCTTCCTGCCATTTCTTCATTCTCATTCTCCGTTTCGGAAGCTCACTTCCCAATGTTGGACATACATCAACCATTATACCATTCCGGGTGCATTATTGCAAATATTGTCTTTGCATCCCTATTTCCCTGTGTTATACTGAGTCTGGAACACATCGGTAATTGCCACACATTTTAAGCTTCGCAATTATCTATCTGAGCCATAGTAAAGGAGTGGTACAACATATGCTACAATGTCTGAAAAAACGGAAAAAATATTGGATTGCGGCAGTCCTGTCGGTTCTTTTCCTTGCCGTGGCAAGCCTCTTATTCGTTTTCTTATCAGTGCCCGAGGAACGCAAGCAGGATAGGAAACGTCTCTCCACCGAGGAATATAACACGGTCTTTCTCTCCATGTTCCCGATTGACAATTTTCAGGAGGAGGACTACTCCTACTATCGTCTGCAATATATTGTCAAGGCCTCTCATTGCTTTCGTAACATCCGCTCGCTGAAAAGTGATCTCAAGCTGATTGCGGACTCCGGCAACGAGGTTTCCCATATTTATCTTGGGGTACTTCCGGGAAAGCTGCCTGCCGATCAGCTGGCCGCTCTTATCAGAAAATATCCGGCTACTACCTTCCATGTGATTCTCGCACATCCCTACATAGAGTATTGGCAATCTCTATCTGAGAAAGCCATGAACGCTACCTTACAAAGCTATCGGGAAATGACCGACACCTTATTATGTGAGGGAAATGCCTGTGTATATCTTTTTTCCAGGGAGTGGCTGATCTGCAATCCGTCAAATTACGCTGACCGCTTTCTCACCACCCCTGAGACTTCTCTGACGATCATGCTGAATTGTGATAAAGAGCATCGTTTTCTGGTCACTGCCGAGAACGTGGATACCGTATTCTCCGAATTCACACAATTGCTGGAAGCCTCCCGCACTGTTCCCGTCACTTATCCGGATCTGTCCGGTTACAAGGTGGTATTCTTCGGAGACAGTGTCATAGGAAATTACACGGACTGCACCGGTATTCCCGGTGTTGTAAAAGCACTCACCAACGCAACAGTCTACAACTGCGGACTCGGAGGGAACAGTGCCTCGTATCATCCCAAGGCTCCTATCAATCTTCCCGGTATCGTAGATGCCTTTTGTCAGGGTGACCCGACTCCTCTGCCCGAAGACACACAGGTTCTCAGAGGTGTGACAGAATTTCTTCAGGATACCACCGATGCCAAAAAGCTGTGCTTTATCATCAATTACGGGCTGAATGACTATTTTAACGGAGCTCCCGTCTCCACCGACGACCCGTATGACCCCATGAGCTACAGCGGTGCACTTCGCACTGCAATCACTACATTGCAGGGCAGATATCCCGATGCCCAGATTATTCTGGCAGCACCGAACTTTACGGCCTTCTTCAACAACGGAACAGACAAAAACAGCGATACGGGCGGTGTTCTTACCGACTATGTAAACGCTGTCATTTCGTTGGGAGAGGAATATCATATTGATGTACTGGACAACTATAACGACTTAGGTATCAATGCGGACAATTTCCTTCGGTATCTGTGCGACTACTGTCATCCCAATGAGGATACACGGTTTACCATGGGAAGCCGGATTGCAACCATTATCCGATGAGGTTGCAATCTTATTCAATATCTTTCATAGAGTACCATATCTGCGTCACGGGCAATTTCACGATAGCCGCTCTCCTTACAGAGTTTGTCAATCGTGCCGCCTGCGACGGTAGTCAGATATCTGCTCTGTAGCTCATCCAAATGCTCCGTCACGTAATCCGGCATGCAGCAGCTGATACCGAATCCCTCAGGCAGGCAATACAAAAGCTGCCATTTTTCGTTGACGCTTTTCCCGGAAACCGTGTCACTGAAGGTCCAGATTACCACATTCTCGTAATTCGGCACATCCTCTTTTACCAATTTCAGGTTGGAATCAAAAATCTCCTCCCAATATGCCATCTGAGCCGCTCGTTCCTGCTCCGCAAACGGAATCTGATAATCATAGGGGTCCACCGCGCGGTAGGAATACAGGAAGGCAAACGCTGCGCCAAGCAGCACCACCTTCTTAAAATATACGGTATCCATCAGGCTGACGATAAATATTCCCACAGCCATAAAGGTCAATAAATGCTTGCTTCCTTCTGTCAGCTTATACATCAGAAGAAGTGCAAACAGCATTCCCACAAATGCAAAGGCAAGATGCGCTTCCACGACCAGACGTGTCCGCAAACCCGGTGCATGCTTCTGCTCCGGCTGCACACCCATCTTCTGCTTTGCTGCGATATCCTGCTGCGCACCGGTTTCCTGCTGCACCTTAAGAAGCTCCTGTCTTGTCTCCCTGCGTAATTTCCTGCTGTCCGCGAAGCTCTGCCACAGAAGAACTGCCAGCATCAACAGATAGCCTCCAAAGAAGGCTCCTGAGGCCAGACCGCTCCGAACGCCTTCCACGGTGTGTCCCAGAAAATTCCTGCCCATGTAATACAGCGTTCCGAAGAAATTGTGGATTCCCGCAAGCAGTCCCTTCTCAAAAAAGGTGGTAATCCACTCCGTAAAAAACAACGGTGCAAAATACTCTGCGCCCAGCTGATGCTTGATTAAGGCATAACAGCCCAGTACCACAACCAGCACCGCAGCTGAGCCAATCAGCCCCTTCCATTTCCCTCTCCGCACCCACAGGCAGACAGGAAGCAGCAGAAACAGAAGCATATAAGGCCGCATCAGCACCAGCAAGCCGGACATCACAAATAAAAGAACCAGCTTGTAGGTCTTCTCCTTCTCCAAATAATTCACTGCAAGCCCGTAAAACACAATCAACATGCTGAAGCAGATAATCTCCGGCATACCGGAAAGCAGATAGCGGGGGAACAGCGTGTACAGGCTGAACAAAAAGGTCAAAATCCCCAGCTGTTTCCATGTGGGCTTCACCAGCCACACAAACAAAAACATGGCAAGAGTGAGTAATACAATATTACAGATGATCGGAGACATCAGATTCCATCCGAATATCAGCCCCCACAAAATCCACGGCCATACCAGCACCGGACTCCATGCCGCAAAGGACAGCTTCAGCGCGTGACTTTCATTAAATCCGAAATATCCCTGAGGAAAGCCGTAGTTCACAATTCCCTCTACCTGTTTAAAATAAAACAGCTCGTCATTCCATTCGGAGGAAGGCAGATACACTTCGCCGATTGTCTTTCCCTGCACTGCACAGGTAACAAGACAACACAATACGGGCAGGAGCGCCATCACTCCCGCCTTTATCATAGTCAAATATCTTTTGTCTTCTCTCCACCACTTTTTAAAACGTTCCATGAAAGTATTAATCCTTCTCTTTGATATTGATGGTCTCCCTGATAACATATTGGGGAGAGTTATTCATACTGATGTAAATACGACCCACATATTCACCAATCAACCCCAGCATCACCATAATCATGCCTCCGAAGAATACGATGGCTGCCATTGTGGAGCTGAAGCCCACAGGAACCTCCGGATTCACCAGACGCTTGATAATGGTATAGGCTCCGTACAAAAAGCCCACAGCCGCACTACAGCCTCCTACAGCAGTCGCGATTCTGAGCGGCTTGACGGAGAAAGCCGTAAAGCCGTTAAACCACAAGCCCAGCAGCTTCTTCAGCGTATAACCGGAGCTTCCCTCCTCACGCTCTCTGTGCTGCACCACCACATTGGTGATATTCTTGGTGGCACGAAGCACCAGACCAATCACATACGGATACGAATTCTCATATCGTATCATATCCTCCACCACAAATCTTCTCACAGCAAAATAACTGGAAACATACAGATCTGCCGACTTGTCCAGCATTATCCGGGTCATCAGTTCATTTACCTTACTTCCGATATTGCGGAACGCAGAATGCTGCTTATGCTCATACTTGGCATACACCGCATCATATCCCTCCTCCAGCTTCGCAAGAAGCTTGTCTACTTCATCCGCCGGCGTCTGTCCGTCATCATCCAGGCATACCACATAGTCCCCCTCCACATAGCGGAGTCCGGCCATCAATGCCGCATGCTGTCCGAAATTCCTGGAAAAGCTGATCCCTTTGATTTTCCGGTTCTCCTCGCAGAGTCTTCGAACTGCTGCCAGAGTGTTATCCGGGGAAAAATCATTCACCAGACAAATTTCATATTCGTATTTACTCATCTGTTTCATTTTCTCTTCGATTTCCGCTACCACCTGAGCAATGGTGTTCTCGGAACGATAACAGGGAATTACAAATCCTACCTTTTTCATGTCCATATCCTTCTTTTTCATTTCTATGCCTTACAGCTGACTGTGTGCATTCTATTTCCCGTCAGGACAAACTGCAGCCATCCATACCACATCACGGTATTCACCGGCAATGCACACATCATCCTTTAAATATCCCTCTTTCACAAATCCTGCCTTCTCATAGCTGCGAATCGCCCTGTCATTTCCTGCCAGTGCACGCAGATACACCCTGTGGAGCTTCTCCTCCTCGAAGCAATACCGGAGCATCAATTTGGCAGCTGCCGTCCCCACGCCTCTGCCACGCGCAGACGCCTCTCCTATGAAAATACCATACTCTGCTTTATTATGCTTCCTGTCAATATCCCGAATATACACAGAGCCCAGCGGTCTGCCTTCGGAGCTGTCGCAGATTATCATCTGCACCACTTCTCCCGTCTCCACTTTGGTTCGAATCCAATTCTCATGACTCTCTCTGGTAAATAACTCCTGATAAATGAAATTACGGCGCACGGCATCGCTGTTGCGCCACGCCACAATGAAATCCGTATCTTCTCTTGTCATCATCCGCAGATAGATTCCTGCTTCCTCGTCCCGATATTCTCTCATTCCATATGATTCCATTCTATTTGTTTTGTGTTCTTTGTTTTGCGTTCTTTGTTCCGCGTTCGAAACTATTTAACACCCGTCAACCTTTATCCTGATAGACGCGGGTCAGGCGATACTCAAAATCCTTCCTGTCCTTCGCCGCCATAACCTCCAGCATCATTCCCACAAAGAAGGATACAATACCCGCCAGCACCATGAAACCACAGATAATCAGCGTAGGGAATCTGGGCACCAGACCGGTCTCAAGATACACAGCCACAATAGGGATCATGATCACAGCTGCCGCCAGCACCAGAACGGCACACAACAAACCGAAAAAGCGCATGGGCTTGTAATTTTTGTAAAGCTGCAGCATTTTACGGATTACACGCATTCCGTCACTGTAGGTATTCAGCTTGGATTCACTGCCCTCCGGCCGGTCCCGATACTCCACTACCACATTCTCCACCTGCATATTGTAATTCACGGCATGAATCGTCATCTCCGTCTCAATCTCAAAGCCCTTGGAGAAAACCGGAAAGGTTTTCACGAATTCATAACTAAAAGCCCGATACCCCGTCATAATATCCTTAATATCAGAATGAAACAGGCTGTTAATCCCCACTCTCATCAGACTATTGCCGAAATTATGAAACGGTCTTTTGTTTTCTGTGAAATAGGTGGAAGAAAGTCTGTCTCCAACCACCATATCCGCATGCCGCTCAAGCACCTTATTCACCATCTCCTTGGCACAATCAAGGGGATAGGTATCATCACCGTCAATCATCAGGTAACACTGTGCATCAATCTCGCGAAACATCCTGCGAATGACATTCCCCTTGCCCTGCTGATACTCATAACGCACCACTGCACCTGCTTTTTCCGCAAGCCCGGAGGTGCCATCTGTTGAATTATTATCATACACATAGACCACTGCCTCCGGCAGTGCCGCCCTTACGTCCTGCACCACCTTTGTTATCGTCTGCGCCTCATTATAGCAAGGAATCAATACCGCTATCTTATCCATATCCATATCCTTTCCCACCGGTTACTTCCCTATATTATTTCCATCCTATCACGTTTCCCAATCATGGGACAATCTCTTTATGAACATTCAAGCCCTGTTCGTAACAGCCCTATCTACTCTGTAGCCGGACGATACACATCAAACAGCACCTTTTCTTTCAGGTAAATGCTGTCCGTCTTCTCCATCCGTAGCTCTCCCAAATATTCCCCACAGTATTCAGACAGCCAGTCTGTCTCTCTGTCTGCCGCAATAATATAACAGCATTCCTCCGGTTTCAAAGAGCTTATCCTCTCCTTCAGCAACGGGCTTTCACTCATCCAGCCCCCTGCCAACAGATAATTCTCCTTCTTTTGTACGCCGCTCCACAGCTCTCCACTGTAATCAACCGTAGAATAAATATCCAGCAGGAAGGTTGTTTCCGGATGGGAATCGCAATAGGTCGTCAGTGCCCGCCATTCCTCCTGATTCCGCGCCCGTTCCCGGAGTCGTTCCTGCATTTCCGGACACAGACTCACACCGGCTGCCAGCAGCAGACAGCTGATAACGCCCGCAATCACAAGGCTTAGCTTCCCCCTTTTCCCGGAAGCTCTGTCGTTTTCCTCCAACGGCTTTGACTGCATCCACAGCTGCAGAAGCATCCCGGCCAGAACCATAATCTCCAAAAAATAAAGTGAGACATAGACCCGTTCCGGAAACCTTCCACGCCAAATCAGGAAAATCCATATCAGACTTCTTCCGCCCAAAAAGCATCCAAACAGCACCAGCTTTAACCACTGTTTTTGGCGCAGCAGTAACACCAGCACAGCAAGACACCCACCAAGCAGAATATAATTATACGGCTGATCATTGTATCTAATGTGATAATAATACTCCTTCACACAGGTTATCAAATATTCTGTCCCGCTCCTGCCTTCCTTTCTCTTGGCCGCAGTCAGCTCAGCAGCAGTCTCCAGCACCTCCGGCGTAATATCGTCAGCCAATACCAAGGCATATTCATCCAATAATCTATGCCGCAGCTGCGTGATTCCTGCCGCTTCAAAGGCATCTGCATTCTCCTCGTACGGCAAAAGCTTGTCGTAATCATAGAGCTGCGTCCGGCTGTCGTTATATTCCTCATAGTACTGCCATGCATCAGACCGATACATGCCTCCGTTCCAAAGCATACAGAGCATAATCCCCGCTGCCAAAATCAATCCATACCGCAGCATAGCTGCTCCGGTCCGGTCCACGGCATTCCACAATAACACCAGCAGACAAAAGGGAAGCAGCAGAAAAAATACCTGACTTCTGATACAGTAGCACAAAACCAACAGCACAACAGACGCTGCGCCACCTCCGGTCATGAGCAGAAACAGCCCGCAGCCTCCTACCATTGCCGCAACCAAGGTATAATGTATCAGAAATATCTGTGGAACGAACAGCGCAAAGCACAGGGAAACACCGCCCAATACCAGACAGACAGACACCCCCTTGCTCTTTTGCGGCAGCTGCGTACGCAGGGCATAGCATCTTCCGACAACGGAAGTAATCGCACCCCAGAAACAGCCAAGCATCAGAATATCATACCATGACACCCTATTCGTCCAACGATAAAGCAGACTCAAAATTCCCGTCAGAGGATACTTCATATAAACAGCATGTCCATCGGGGCTTCCGGTATAGGCTCCGGAAAGAATGCTCTTCATGGTGGAATCATCATTCATCGCATAATAAGACGGGGAAAAAGCCATCGACACAGCCAATGCAAGCAAGGCCGCCGCACCGATGATCAGATATTCCCTTTTCCCTTTCAGCCACTCCCTGAAGCTCATCCCTCACTCACCTCCGTCCGCTCTGAAGCACTCATTTTCCCACCTCAGCACATGTCTGTACTTGAATCGTACAAAACTTTAATCCCTAATAATAATCGACTCCGGTCATGAATACTACATGACGCCGACCCTTAATAATACATGGCTCCGCGGAAAATCCCCGCAAAATAGATGATTCCGCAAACCAAATGCCATGCAAAGGCAAGCCACTGCAATACAAGGAGTACCGGTCTTCTCCGAGACTGCCCCCTGCCGCCTGTCTGCACTCCCTCAGCCGGGCTACACCGCCCTGCCGCTTCCAACGTTGTCTCCTCCAACGTTGCCTTCAGCAACACCAGCAATGCCGTAAAATGACAAAAGAACATACCACAGATATATCCCCAGCAAAAATTAAAATCAAACTTGCGGAAGCCCTTCTCATACAAGAAAAATGCCTCCGCAAAGCCCACAGCATAAAGCTGCCATGAGAAGAGAAGCATGGTATTTTTCCTGCATTTCCGGAAATTCACCACCAGCACCGCCAACGGAAATCCCACACCCAGGCACACCGCCAAAGGCAGGTTTCCACAATAGCGCACCCACACTTCACCAAAGCAGAAGCCAATTCCCCCTTCTGCTCCCTCATCCGGCACAAACACCCCTCGAAACTGATAGAGCAAATCTATAAAGGTCGGGAGAAACAGCAAGCCGAACTGCACCGTCGGCACAAAATTACGAAATCCGGAGCGAATCATGCGATAGAGCATAATCAACCCTGCAGTGCTCACCAACACAAGAGTAAACGAAGGCTTCGTCATAGTCGCAAGCAGCAGGAACAGGGAAAACAAAAGATAATCCCACCATGCTCCGCCGCTCTCCCCCGCTTTCCTGCCAATCCCCTGCTCGTATACAGGCAGGAGCTTTACAAACCACAAAAAAGCTAAAATCGAAAACGGTCTGGCCGCCAGATATGTGGCATTATGAAAAGGATTGGGAGTAAATACCCCCAAGTAGGTTCTGTAGATTCCCGGCAGATAAATTCCCTCCGGGGGAAACAGCATGGATACAAAGAACAGGGCAATGGTCATCAGGCTAATCAGAACGCCCGTCGCCCAGCTACGCCCCGGCGCAGCCTGCTCCGGCTTCCGCAAAATGAAATGATTCATAGCCAGCTTCGTGATTACCATGGACGCACTGTTCAGCAACGCTGTGGCAAGTGCCACTGCCGGCTGTGATCCGATAAAAAGATGAAAGAAAGCCGCCAGCTTAAAAAAGATAGGATAGGGGAACTCATATCCACTGTCAAGTCCCTGCATTTCCAGAATATAGGCCTTCATATCTGAATGATAGCCCGTCTCAGGACTTCCGTAGGTCTGACGATAAAACAGTATAAATGTGACCGCCGTGGCAATCGCCAGCAAAACCGCAAACACAACCCCATCTATGAGCTTTTCCCTTTTTTGTAGTGACTGTTGCTTCTCCATAACCCATATCCTTTATCTATGCCCCAATCCATGTGTAAGCGTCTACTTAACCATACATTCTCAGGACTATTTTAACCATGATGTGTAACTATTCAGCACCCCATTCGCAAAATCGTGCTTTCAGCACCTTCCTTTTGCTCATAGGGTTAGTTACCATGATATTACAAATGCCGCGCCCAGCATATATCATCTCAAGAAATGTACATCATTTTTGAAACGATATATGCCCTGCGCGGCATGATTTTCAAATCTCTAATCGCATTTCCGCCACTAAGCGGGGCACACGTCCATTTTACTCTACCGTTACGGATTTTGCAAGGTTTCTGGGCTTATCTACATCCAAACCTTTTGCCACAGAGACATAGTATGCAAAGAGCTGCATCGGAATTACGGTAAGGGAGGTCATAAATAAGTCATCTGTCTTGGGCACATACACAGTGAAATCTGCAACATCCTCCATGGTGTAATTGCCCGCTGAGGTCACACCGAAGACATATGCGCCACGGCTCTTTACCTCTACAATGTTGCTGACGGTCTTGCCATACAGTTCTGCCTGTGTAGCCAATGCCACCACCAGAACATCATCCTCAATCAGGGAAATCGTTCCGTGCTTCAATTCTCCTGCCGCGTATGCCTCAGAGTGGATATAAGAAATTTCCTTCAATTTCAGGGACGCTTCCATACATGCTGCATAGTCAAGACCGCGACCGATAAAGAAAATATCCTGGGCAGAAGCATATTTGTGGGCAAACCACTGGATACGCTCCTTCTCGTTTAAGATACGGGTAATCTTGTCAGGCAGGGACTCAAGCTCGCCCAACAGCTCCGCATATCTTTCCTCCGTAATCAAGCCTCTGGCCTCCGCCAGTACCATACCGATCATATACAATACCACCATCTGGGTGCTGTATGCCTTTGTGGTAGCCACGGAAATCTCAGGTCCCGCCCATGTATAAATACAGGAATCCGCCTCTCTGGCAATGGAGCTTCCCACTACATTCACGACACCAAGAACCTTTGCGCCTCTGCTCTGAGCCTCTCTCAGGGCTGCCAAAGAGTCCGCAGTTTCACCGGACTGGCTGATTACAATCACCAGCGTATTCGGCGCAACAATAGGATTTCTGTAACGGAATTCTGATGCCAGCTCCACCTCCACCGGGATTCTGGTCAAGGTCTCCAATACATACTTTACATTCATACCTACATGGTATGCGGAGCCACAGCCCAAAATAGTGATATGGCTGATTTCCTTCAGCTCTTCCGCATCCATCTCCAGCTCTTCCAGCACAATCTTACCATCCTTGATTCGGGGAGTAATGGTGTCACGGATTGCCTTGGGCTGCTCGTATATTTCCTTCATCATGTAATGCTCAAAGCCTTCCTTCTCAGCGGCCTTCGCATCCCACTCAATATGATGCAGCTCCTTGACAATCTCCTCCTGATCGATATTGTAGAAGGCAAGGGAATCCTTTGTCAGCTTAGCAATTTCCATATTCTGAATATAATATACATCTCTGGTATACTCCAGAATCGCAGGTACATCAGAGGCAATGAAGTTCCCCTTCTCCGACTGTCCCACGATCAACGGGCTGTCCTTGCGCACTGCATAGATCTCACCCGGTCTGTCCGCAAAGAGAATGCCCAGCGCATAGGATCCACGGATACGCATCATAACCTTGGTAATTGCTTCCAAAGGATCACCATTGTAATAATAGTGAAGCATATGAGCTACCACCTCTGTATCTGTCTCAGACACGAAGGTTGCGCCTCTCTGAATCATCTTTTCTCTCAGTTCCAAATAGTTCTCAATGATACCATTATGTACCACTGCCACACTTTTATCATTGCTGACATGAGGATGTGCGTTGGCACTGGAGGGTTCGCCGTGGGTAGCCCATCTGGTATGACCGATACCGCAGCAGCCTTTCACTGCATTTCCGTTATCCGTCATGTCCGCCAACACGCTCAGGCGACCCTTTGCTTTGATCACCTCAATCTTATTTTCTTCATTATCGATAGCGATTCCGGCAGAGTCATATCCTCTGTACTCCAGCTTAGCCAAGCCGTTCAGCAGGATGGGGGCGGCAGCCTGTGTTCCAACATAACCTACAATTCCACACATAGTTTCATCTCCTCTTTTTTAAATGTTGTTTAGATAATTGCGTAGCCCTTCGCCTTGATTAAGTCGACCACGCGGGCTACATATCTGCGGCAGGTTTCGTCATCTTGGGCTTCCACCATGACACGGATCAAGGGCTCCGTACCGCTCTCTCGTACCAGAATGCGTCCTCCGTCTCCCAGCTCCTTTGCAACGGCTTCCACTGCTGCCTTGACATCTGCGTCTTCCTTCACCGCATCCTTGTCTGCAACCTTGACATTTTCAAGCACCTGCGGATATACCTTAAAGGGGGCTGCCAGTTCACTTAATGTGGTCTTCTTTTCCAGCATAACCTCCATCATTTTGATTGCGGTCAGGATACCATCACCGGTAGTTGCATATTTCTTGAATATAATATGTCCGGACTGCTCACCGCCCAAGCGATAGCCATTCTGAGCCATATTCTCATATACGTACTTGTCACCTACGGCTGTCTTCTCATATTCGATTCCAACCGCATCCAACGCTTTATACAGACCAAAGTTAGACATAACGGTAGTCACTACTTTATTCCCGTAGAGCTTTCCGCGCTCTTTCATGTAACGACCATAAATGTAGATAATGGCATCACCGTCCACTACATTCCCCTTTTCGTCCACACACAGGCAGCGGTCAGCATCCCCATCAAAGGCAAATCCCACATCCAATCCGTTTTCTACCACGAATTTCTGCAATCCTTCGATATGAGTGGAGCCGCTGTCCACATTGATATTCAGACCGTTGGGCTGGTTGTTGATTACATACGTCTTCGCTCCAAGCGCATCAAATACACTTTTCGCAATCATCCATGAGCTTCCGTTGGCACAATCAAGCGCCACCTTCTTGTCACGGTAGGATCTGGTGGCAAGAGAAATCAGATAGCCAATATAACGATTCCGTCCTGCGGAATAATCCACGGTACAGCCAATCCCATCCCTCTCCGCGTAAGGAAGCTCGGAAATTCTGCCGTCAAGATATTCCTCTATCTTCAGAATCGTCTCCTCATCCATTTTCTCACCATTCCCATTCACCAGCTTGATACCATTGTCATAGAAGGGATTATGGCTGGCGGAAATCATAATTCCACAGTCAAAGCCCTCCGTTCTTGTCACATAGGATACACTGGGGGTGGTGGTTACATGCAGCAGATATACATCAGCTCCGGAAGCGGTGAGCCCGCCTGCCAATGCATATTCGAACATATAAGAAGAACGTCTGGTATCCTTTCCGATGACAATCCTGCACTTCCCGTCATTCTCCTTATTCTGCCGGTAATACCAGCCGATGAAGCGACCAATCTTATAGGCATGGTCTGCCGTCAAATTAATATTCGCTTCCCCGCGAAAACCATCCGTTCCAAAATATTTTCCCATAGATATAATCCTTATAATCCTTTCCCGGCTATCATCAGATAAATTTGTTTTTGCACAATTATGCATTTTCCTGATTATTTATGCTATGTCTATCATACACTTTTTATTCGATTTTGCAACTGAAAAATAAACGTTTCCTATCTTTTGTAATAATCCGCTACCTTTTTCACCGCCCGGATGACATCCTCCACATCCTCATCCGAGAGACCATAATACAGAGGGATACTCATAATCTCTTCATACAGCTTCTCCGCGTTGGGGCATATTCCCTTCCGATATCCCAGCTTTTCATAATATGAATGCCAATATACCGGCAGATAATGCACCTGCGGACAGGTATTTTCCGCGTACAGAGCATCAAAGAACTGCCTTCTGTCACAGGTTAGCTTCTCCGGATTTAACCTTAATACATACAAATGTCTGGTGGTCTCCGATTCCGGGATTTCCTTCTGAACAATAATCTCCGGCATATCCGCAAAGGCTTTATCATAACGCTCTACTATCTCTTTCCTGCGCGCCGAGAATTTGGGTAATTTCCGCAGCTGACTGCAAAGGAGGGCTGCCTGAAAATCCGTCATGCGATAATTATATCCCAGCTCCACCTGTTCATTGTACCACATCGCATCCGTGGGATGTACCATTTCCTCCTGATTGCGGGTAATGCCATGGGTGCGCAGTCTTATGAGTCTGCGATAGAGCTGTTCATCATTCGTTGTAATCGCTCCGCCCTCACCTGCCGTGACAGTTTTCACCGGATGAAAGCTAAAGCAGGTCATATCAGCAATGCTTCCCACCGGCTGCCCCTTGTATTTCGTACCGATCGCATGTGCTGCATCCTCAATCAACACCAAATGATGCTCCTCACAGATTTGTCTGATTTCCTCTAATTCCACGGCCTGCCCTGTAAAATCTACCGCAACAATGGCTCTGGTAGCAGGTGTAATCAATTTCCTGATAGCATCCGGATCAATATTGTAGGTCTCAGGATTAATATCCGCAAAGACCGGCTTCGCGCCGCAATATAGCACACAGTTCGCAGAAGCGGCAAAGGTAATGGGGCTTACAATCGCTTCCTCACCGGCCTTCAGACCGGCTGCCATAGCTGCCAGATGCAATGCAGCCGTACCATTGCTGACCACAACAGCATACTTCGCCCCGGTTACGCTGCATAGCTGCTGCTCCAGTTCAGCCACCTTGGGACCACAGGTAATCAGATTTCCCTTCAAGGTCTCCACAACTGCATCTATATCATCCTGTTCAATACATTGTCTTCCGTAGTAAATAGGAGTTTCTCTCACAGGAGTCCCTCCGAATATTGCCAAATTCTCCATTCTCAACATCCTCCTTTGGATCAATCAAGACAATTATACCACCTTATTACAGGTATTGTCGACATTTTGTTGACTTGTGAACCTCTTTCTATTATAATGTGAATAGAAAATCAATTGCAAGTGATTGCAATTCAAATAGTTGTGATGAAGGAGGATCATAGAACACATGAACCCTAGAGAACTTGATGTATTAAATATTTTATGGCAGTCTGATGAACCGATGATGGCAACCGATATCGTGAACGCCAAGCTTGGGCTTACCCAAAGCACTGTAACGGCAGTATTGAGAAAGCTGTTGAAGGACGAGCTGGTTGAAGTAGCAGGTGTTACTCACAGCGGAAGAGTTTTAAGCCGAACCTATCGCCCCAGCGAGTCTTCTCGCGACATGATTCTGCAGAACTTCACTGATCAGTATAACAGCTTCAGCAATGTCATCAGCGAATCTACTTTGTGTGTTGCTATTCTGACCAACGGCAAAGCTCCTGAGAAGGCCAAAGCAGAGATTAAGAAATTAAAAGGCATGTTGTCCGAGTATGAGAAGAATCTGAAATAACAATTCAGTGGGGAATATCAGCTATGATGTTTCCCACTATTATTTTGTCCGTAGCTTCTCATTTATTGTATTAATTTTATTGTATTAAAATATCCGTGAGGTTAGTGCGAAAAATAAGTTTTTCTCACGCGAATTTGTGCCTGCGGCCCAAAGCTCGCAGGTTATGGAAAGGCCATGGTTATTAATATGCTTCACTATTCATTTTCGACGGTATATATGGCCGTTATAACAAGCAATCTTATGCTGATACTTATTACTTTGCTGTTCCGGAATACCGGAATCATGATCAATGCCGGATATAAGCTTTTGGCGCTGTTTGTAACATTAACCGTATTGCGGTTTCTGCTGCCCATAGAGCTTCCGTTTACCAGATCCGTCTTCCTGACAGACCACGAGACAATCTCTCAGGTGGTTACTTATGTGCGGCACCCACTCCTTCAGGTTTCCGGTTACGAGCTTTCTGTTTGGACATTCCTGCAGGCAATCTGGATAATCGGGTTTGTAATTAACCTAATACGATACATTCACGAGCATCTGAAAGCCCGGTATTCTATCCTGGCTAACAGTCTGGATGCCACGGGAAGGGAACCCTACCATTCTCTGTTGGAGGAAATCTGTCGGGAACGCAGGAAACGCAATTGCTTTCACGTATTGACTGTGACAGGTATCAGCAGACCGATGCTGTACGGTGTTTTCTCCCCACGCATCCTCATTCCCGAAAGCATGGAGCTTACAAAGGATGAACTGTATTACAGTCTGGTTCATGAGGCATCTCATCATTTTCATCACGATCTGCTTATCAAGCTCATCATCAAGCTGCTTGCCATGGTCTACTGGTGGAATCCGGCGTGCTACATATTGATCCGCAGGGTCGATACGATTCTGGAAATGAGAGTGGATGATACGATCACTGCATCGGGCAGTGACACCGTAATCAGCTATCTGCGCAGTCTCTTTGGTATTGGAGAACAGGCCGCTGAGCTTGAGGCAAGCACTCTTCCCAGATCCGTCACGTTAGCACTGTTGCGTGAGAAAGATAACGAATTAACGCAGCGCTATCTTATGTTGACGTCGACCGGACGAAAGAAAAAGCAGGCGCTGAATGCGTTTTTGTTTGCCTTAATCGTCAGCATCTACGGTGCATCACATTTGTTTATTTTCGAGGCTTCCTATGTTCATCCGGAGGTAATGGCGGAAACAATAGAGCAAACCGAAAGTAACAGCTATGCAGTATTGAAGGAAAACGGCACCTATGACGTATACTACTGCAACTACTTTATCGAAAATACAGATTCCTTGAAGTTCTACGCTTCGGATATTCCAGTCTATACAGAAAAGGAGATTACAAATGCAAAAAACTAACAAATGGAAAAAACTGATCATGTTAACAGGCATTGCCGCTTTCGGAATTGCCACCTTGTTCTCCCCTGCCGCTTCTACAATTGTTGAAGCCTCCAGTATTGAAAACACTGTCAGTCCTTGTTCCGATAGGATTGAGTGGCGTTTTAAAGAGGAAAACGGTAAATTGTATCGCAGATTATACAACTACACCACCGCATCCTGGGTTGGAGAATGGCAGTATGTTTGTGATCTGTAAAGCATAGGCTTCTTTACAAGGATTATCAGAGAACCTTTTTCCTATAATGAAAAAGCTTTGAATTCCCATAGATTGCGTGCCTACTCCGAATATGATATGATACCTTATGGTATATCTACTGCTTTCCCACATAATATCACGAAGCAGCAACTCGCATTTCCGAATCGGAATGTTATATAACGGAGGAAATCATGAATATAATATTACTTTCAGGCGGATCCGGAAAACGCCTGTGGCCCTTGTCCAACGATATCCGTTCCAAGCAATTTATCAAGATTTTCAAGAATGAAAATGGCGAATATGAATCCATGGTGCAACGGGTCTATCATCAAATTCGTTCTGTAGACACCGAAGCAAAGGTCACCATTGCAACATCCGGAACGCAGGTAGCCTCCCTCAGCAATCAGTTAGGGGAAGATGTCAGCATCTGCGTGGAGCCATGCAGAAGAGATACTTTTCCGGCCATCGCCCTCGCTACCGCTTTCCTGCATGATGTGAAGGGCGTACCCGAGGACGAGGTTGTAGTGGTATGTCCCGTGGACCCCTACGTAGAAAATACCTATTTTGAAGCACTAAAGGAGCTTTCCGCATTAGCTGCCAAGGGCGAAGCCAATCTGGTACTCATGGGCATCCAGCCCACCTATCCCAGTGAGAAATACGGCTACATTATTCCCGCTGCCAAAGAGAATGTCAGCAGCGTGCTTACCTTCAAAGAAAAACCGGATATTCCCACCGCCACAGAATATATCAATCAGGGCGCACTCTGGAATGGCGGAGTATTTGCCTTCCAATTAAAATATGTATTGCAGCGCGCACATGAACTGATTGATTTCACTGATTATCAGGACTTATTTTCTAAATACGATACCCTGACCAAGATCAGCTTTGACTATGCAGTGGTGGAAAAGGAAGAGAATATTCAGGTACTCCGCTATACCGGAGAATGGAAGGATCTGGGCACCTGGAATACCCTGACCGAAGCCATGGATGAGACCGTGATCGGCGATGTACGCATGAACGAGAACTGCCAAAATGTCCATGTGATCAACGAGCTTGATGTACCCATCCTCTGCATGGGACTGAAGGACATCGTAATCTCAGCCAGTGCCGATGGTATTCTGGTCTCCGATAAGGAGCAGTCCAGCTATATCAAGCCCTATGTGGATGCAATTAATCAGCAGATTATGTTTGCGGAGAAAGCCTGGGGCAGCTTCCGCGTATTAGACATTGAGGAAGAAAGTATGACCATCAAGGTCACATTAAATCCCGGTCATCGCATGAATTACCACAGCCACGAGCGACGCGATGAAATGTGGACCATCCTCTCAGGCAAGGGTCGCGCCATTGTAGATGGCATAGTGCAGGAGGTGCGCTCAGGGGATGTAATTACCATGAAAGCCGGCTGCAAGCATACCATTATCGCAGAAACAGAGTTAAAGATCATGGAAGTGCAGGTGGGCAAGGAGATTAGTGTCCATGACAAGCAAAAATACGAGCTGGACTAATCAACTGTTCTTCTTAGAATGCTCCTGTATTACTCTCCTTAAGCCCTTGTATATCGCTCTGAACACCAAAAAGACAAGGAACATCACGATGAAGCCGACAACGCCGAACACGATATCAGCAAATTCCATTGCGCCGGTGTTGGTCGCCTTCTGACCTATCTCTATCGCAAAGGTAATCACAATGATCAGCGTAAATACATAAATCCAGGCAATCACCATCACGTGATCTTTCTTTGCAAGCCATTTAAATACCGGGTATATCATAAAAATAAAGAGCATACCCAACGCACCGATTACCAGAAAATGAAGTTCTTTATCCGTGAAATTATATTCAAATTTATCATTCAGAGCCAAAAATTTATTGTGTATTTTTGCAATATACTCAACCACTAAATATAGTAATTCTTTTAACATACCATTTCCCTTCGTAAACACAAAGGAGCAGGAGAAGGTCTCCTGCCCGTCTGCAACTATTCTACAACAATTCCACCTAAAACCGTAATGTTCTGTCTGTTCAATAATTCTAATTCCTTCACAATCTCTTCATAAAGAGTGGAACCGGCTGTTTCTACCAATACGGCACCTTGCGCATCTGCCAGCTCTTCCATTACTTCCGCATCATAGAGTACATTACTCAGGATCTGCACCTCTGTACCCTCTGCGCTTAATCTGTCTTTCATCTGCTCACAGGTCTTCAATGCATCACCGATAAGATTGCATCCTATCAGGCAAATCTTATTGATTCCCTGCTTCTTCACCGCCATCCTAGTTGCCACAGCTGCCAAATTTGTGGCCTCTTCCATAGTAAATCTACGCTGATTGCGATAACGCAATTTCAGTATCCAGCAATCGATAATCCCCAAGAATTTCTTCTTCTCCTGTTCTTTGGAAATGATACCCAGCTGTGGAATACTATAGATATCCTGAAGATTATCTGTCGAACGAATCTTGTTGTTCAAAATGTACAACATAAAAATTACAAATACATATATAAAAGCGAACAAAATCATACCTATAATAACATATTTCACACTGACGCCGGGCGTACTAACGGTTGGCAATATGATAACGCCCGAGTCTGTGGCAGGTGCTTGTTCTTCTGCTTCCGGATCCATGTGCTCCGGTTCTACGGTAGCCTGACCATCCTTCAGATAATTATAATAACGCCACTCTGCTTCTGCAAAGGCATCCTTCATTTTCATTGCAGTACTTTTTAGGTTATTGATATCTGTTGCAAGGTTTCTGCGTTGCGTCAAAATATCGTTACTTATCACCGTTCCAAAGGACTGAGAAAGAAGTTCCACATTATGATGTCCCAACGTATTTTCCAGCTGTGGCTGCTGTTGCTGTATGTAAGCTACAATGGCATCAGCCATAGCCTGACAGATTTTAGAATCACTATGAAGCACTGCAACTCTCACGGTATCGCAACCCTGCATCTGACCATAAGAGGTTCGTTCCAGAGAAATCAATTCATTGAGGTTCTCTTCCACAGAACATTTCTCCTGCACGTAAGTATACAGCGCAGTACTTGTTAAGATATCTTCGTACACCTTTTCAATATTGTAGGTCTTCTCTAAATCATCTGAAGAGATATAAAACGTCAATTCCGATCTCGGCACATTGAAGGGGTCAATCTGCAAAAGGATGGACTCATTCTGATAAATAGTTTTGTCCTTCAGAAGCTTCTCGTTCAATAATACGGTATTTACATTTGCAATTTGTGTCTCTGTGAGCTGTTCCTCCAACCATAGCTTATCAGCCTTTTCCCAAGCAGCTTCGTCATCTGCTTCCTGCTGTGCCTTCTGCTGTTCCCTCTGTTGTTCCAACTTTTTCTCCGCTTCTGCAAGTTCTGCCCGCTGGGAAGCCGCCAGCCGGACCGACTGAACATAACCAAAACCACCCATCAAAATTCCGCCAAGCAACATAGCTACCACAACCACACGCCATCTCAACAGAATCTCTACAACTAAATCCATTAAGCTGATTTCTCTCTCTTTCATATCAGAATTTCCTCCACACCATTTTGTTTACGATCCCTGTATAACTCTGTATAATTTTTACAACCTTAGTACTTACATTCTCTTCCATATAATCCGGAACAGGGATTCCGTAATCTCCCGTACGATTCATCTCCACCGCAGTGTCCACGGCCTGTAACAAAGAATTTTCATCAATACCTGCGATGAGGAAGCATGCCTTATCGATTGCCTCAGGACGCTCCG